>NZ_RWIL01000044.1:0-86006 GCF_009764635.1 Pseudomonas sp. PB103
CTTTTGATCTTTCTTCTAAAAATCAAAAGATCGCAGCCTTCGGCAGCTCCTACAGGAAATACCGCAAATGACCGGATCTAATCACTCGGTCACATATTTTGCGCAAACATCGGCCATCGTGCTGGCTATTGCATAGAACTGGACAGTCACAAAGTCTTTGCGGCATAGTCGCCGGGTTCTGAACTTTGCTCACCCATAACAAGGACAACGCAGATGGCAACCCTTCTGGTGCTGCACGGCCCCAACCTGAACCTGCTCGGCACCCGCGAACCCGGTACTTACGGTTCTACGACCCTGGCGCAGATCAATCAGGATCTGGAGCGCCGCGCCCGTGAAGCCGGCCATCATCTGCTCTATCTGCAAAGCAACGCCGAGTACGAATTGATCGACCGCATCCACGCCGCGCGCGGCGAAGGTGTCGATTTCATTCTGATCAATCCAGCAGCTTTTACACACACAAGTGTCGCATTACGTGACGCGTTGCTGGGAGTGAGCATCCCATTCATCGAAGTGCATTTGTCCAACGTGCACAAGCGCGAACCTTTCCGCCATCACTCTTACTTCTCCGACGTAGCGGTGGGAGTGATCTGCGGCCTTGGCGCCAGCGGTTACAGACTGGCCCTGGAGGCTGCACTAGAACAGCTTGAAACACCGGCAACGACTTGAAATACAAGCGTTAAGCGCCCCTGACCGACCCTTGGGAGTTGATGATTCATGGATATCCGTAAAGTTAAGAAATTGATCGAATTGCTGGAAGAGTCCGGCATCGACGAGCTCGAGATCAAGGAAGGCGAAGAGTCCGTACGCATCAGCCGTCACAGCAAGACCCCGGCTCAGCAGTATTACGCGCCGGCTCCGATGCAAGCGCCGGCTGCTGCACCTGTTGCTGCTCCGGTAGCCGCTGCAGCCCCGGTTGCCGCTGCTGCGCCAGCGCTGAACGGCACTGTTGCCCGTTCGCCGATGGTCGGCACCTTCTACCGTAAATCTTCGCCAGCCTCGCCAGCCTTCGTTGAAGTCGGCCAGACCGTGAAGAAAGGCGACACTCTGTGCATCGTCGAAGCCATGAAGATGATGAACCACATCGAAGCTGAAACCAGCGGTGTGATCGAGTCCATCCTCGTCGAAGACGGCCAGCCGGTTGAGTACGACCAACCGCTGTTCACCATCGTTTGAACTGCGGAGAGCCTTTGATGACTGCGAAGTTGGAAAAAGTTCTGATCGCGAACCGCGGTGAGATCGCCCTGCGGATTCTGCGTGCCTGCAAAGAGATGGGCATCAAGACCGTCGCCGTTTACTCCAAGGCCGACAAAGAGCTGATGCACCTGGGTCTGGCAGACGAATCCGTCTGCATCGGCCCGGCGTCTGCCGCTCAGTCCTACCTGCACATCCCGGCCATCATCGCGGCCGCCGAAGTGACTGGCGCTACCGCCATTCACCCAGGCTACGGTTTCCTCGCGGAAAACGCCGATTTCGCCGAGCAGGTCGAGAACTCCGGCTTCGCGTTCATCGGCCCGAAAGCCGACACCATTCGCCTGATGGGCGACAAGGTATCGGCCAAGCACGCGATGATCGAAGCGGGCGTTCCTACCGTTCCAGGTTCCGACGGCCCACTGCCGGAAGACGAAGAAACGGCGCTGCGCATTGGTCGTGAAGTCGGCTATCCGGTGATCATCAAAGCCGCTGGCGGCGGTGGTGGTCGCGGCATGCGCGTTGTGCACAAGGAAGAAGACCTGATCGCCTTCGCCAAACTGACCCGCACCGAAGCTGGCGCGGCGTTCGGCAACCCGATGGTCTATCTGGAAAAATTCCTGACCAACCCGCGTCACGTCGAAGTTCAGGTTCTGTCCGACGGCCAGGGTCATGCGATCCATCTGGGCGACCGCGATTGCTCGCTGCAACGTCGTCACCAGAAGGTTCTCGAAGAAGCACCGGCACCGGGCATCGACGAGAAAGCGCGCGAAGAAGTACTGGCTCGCTGCGTCAAGGCGTGCATCGACATCGGCTACCGCGGCGCGGGTACTTTCGAGTTCCTGTACGAGAACGGTCGTTTCTACTTCATCGAAATGAACACCCGTGTTCAGGTGGAGCACCCGGTTTCGGAAATGGTCACCGGTATCGACATCGTCAAGGAGATGCTCAGCATCGCCGCTGGCAACAAGCTGTCGTTCACTCAGGATGATGTGGTTATCCGCGGTCACTCGCTGGAATGCCGGATCAACGCTGAAGACCCGAAAACCTTCATGCCGAGCCCGGGCACGGTCAAGCATTTCCACGCTCCAGGCGGCAACGGCGTTCGCGTCGATTCGCACCTGTACAGTGGCTATGCCGTTCCGCCGAACTACGACTCGCTGATCGGCAAGCTGATCACCTACGGCGCGACCCGCGACGAAGCCATGGCCCGCATGCGCAATGCCCTGGACGAAATCGTGGTTGACGGGATCAAGACCAACATCCCGCTGCACCGTGATCTGGTTCGTGACGAAGGCTTCTGCAAGGGTGGTGTGAACATTCACTACCTCGAGCACAAGCTGGCTGGCGAGAAGCACTAAGCTTCAGCCCGCACCAGACAAAGCCGCCTTCGGGCGGCTTTGTTGTTTTTGCAGGTTTCATACTGTCATTTTGAAACATTACTGGCGGGCAGTAGCCTGTGCAGGCTGCCTATAATCGCGGCCTTGCCAGCACCGTGCTGACGAAAACAGAGTCAGCCCATGCCTCAAAAACTCCCCATCAATCTCAACGATTTATTGCGTCAGCGCACGGTCGAAAGTGAGCGCATCGAGTACAAAAAAG
Source organism: Pseudomonas sp. PB103 (assembly GCF_009764635.1). Taxonomy (NCBI): domain Bacteria; kingdom Pseudomonadati; phylum Pseudomonadota; class Gammaproteobacteria; order Pseudomonadales; family Pseudomonadaceae; genus Pseudomonas; species Pseudomonas sp. PB103. The sequence continues at coordinate 2,791 of NZ_RWIL01000044.1, forward strand.
GCTGGAACCCTGACCCGATCATTCGCACGCTCTGCGCATTCGCCAATGATTTCGAAAACCTGGGTGGTGGTTATATCGTCATTGGTCAGGAGTGTGATGAGCACGGCGTACCGCTATTTCCTCCACAAGGCATTGCCGATCAAGACATCGACAAGATTCAACTCGAACTGTTAGCTGCATGCCAATCTATTCGACCTGCCTACTTCCCGGTACTGAGTGTGGAAGAAGTCGAGTCCCGCAAGCTCATCGTACTGTGGGCCCCAGGCGGACAAAATCGCCCTTACAAAGCCCCCGCCGCAGTAACCGCCAAACATCGAAGCCTGCACTATTACATCCGTCGCTACAGCAGCACCGTCGAAGCAAAAGGTGAAATCGAACACGAGCTCTTGAGCCTTGCCGCCAAAGTCCCGTTTGATGATCGCTTCAACCTTGGCGCTCGCGTCACTGATCTTTCCAAACCGTTGATGCAAGGCTTTCTGCAGGAAATTGGCAGCGCCCTCGCCGAGGACGCAGATGATTTATCCACTGAAGCACTCGGCCGGCAAATGAACATTGTGGGCGGCCCAACGGAATCACCGTGGCCAAAAAACGTAGGACTGATGTTTTTCAATGACTCGCCCCATCACTTTTTTCCCGGCACACAAATCGATGTCCTATGGTTCCCGGAAGGAAGCGACGGTGATCGCTTTGATGAAAAGGTCTTCAAAGGCCCACTCGCCTCAATCACTCGCGAAGCCTTGGCCTATATTCAGCGCAACTTTCTGCATGAAACGGTCATCAAGCATGCAGACCGAGCAGAGGCCACTCGCGTATGGAATTTCCCGTTCACGGCGATTGAGGAAGCACTGGTCAATGCGGTTTACCACCGTTCATATGAGGAACGGGAGCCTATTGAGGTGCGCATCAGCCAGACAGAGCTAGTGATTCTGAGCTTTCCGGGGCCAGACCGTTCGATACGAATGGAAGACCTGCGGCTGGGGCGAGCGGTAAGTCGTCGTTATCGTAACAGGCGAATCGGCGAGTTTCTCAAAAAGCTGGATTTGACCGAGGGCCGGTCGACGGGAATACCCAAAATACTTAAGGTCATGACCAATAACGGCTCACCTCCTCCACTCTTTGAAACCGATGACGAGCGCATTTCCTATGTTGTTCGACTGCCTGCCCACCCGCAGACACTCAAAGCAAAAAGCGCGGCTGGACACTCCACCATGGAAGTCACCATGGAAGTCGCTGCATTACTGAAAGTGGTTTCCGGTGAAATGAGCAGACGAGAACTGCAAGACGCCATGCATTTGAAAAATGCCGACCACTTCCGCAAGGCATACATTCTGCCGGCCCTCGCTGCTGATGCCTTGGAGATGACGGTTCCCGAACAGCCAAACAGCCGACTACAACGCTATCGCCTGACGACCAAAGGCCAGCAATGGCTCAACGTCAATGAACAATCCAGAAACGACATAAATCCCCTGTAGGAGCTGCCGAAGGCTGCGATCTTTTGATCTTCAACCATGTTCGTGTTCTGCCGCGCGCTCGCGTAAACTTGCGCGCTTCTCGCCGGCCGCTAGGCTGCAATCAATATTTTTCAAAGGTGCCCGCCATGCCTTGGCTGCAAGTACGTCTCGCCATCAGCCCGGAACAAGCCGAAACCTACGAAGACGCTTTCCTTGAAGTGGGCGCCGTGTCGGTGACCTTCATGGACGCCGAAGATCAGCCGATCTTCGAGCCGGAACTCAATACCACCCCGCTGTGGGCGCACACGCATCTGTTGGCGCTGTTCGAAGGCGGCACTGAACCGGCACCGGTTCTGGCCCATCTGGAACTGCTGACCGGCAGCCCGCTGCCCGAGCATCACAGCGAAGTCATCGAAGATCAGGATTGGGAACGCAGCTGGATGGACGGTTTTGAGCCGATGCGTTTCGGTCAGCGCCTGTGGATCGTGCCGAGCTGGCACGCCGCGCCGGAACCTGACGCGGTCAACCTGCTGCTGGATCCGGGTCTGGCGTTCGGCACCGGCACTCACCCGACCACCGCGCTGTGCCTGGAATGGCTCGACGGTCAGGATCTGAAAGACTGCAACGTACTGGATTTCGGCTGCGGCTCGGGGATTCTGGCCATCGCTGCCCTGCTGCTCGGCGCGAAAGAAGCTGTTGGCACCGACATCGACGTGCAGGCGCTGGAAGCGTCGCGCGACAACGCCGGGCGCAACAGCATCGCTGAAGAGCTGTTCCCGCTGTACCTGCCGGAAGATTTGCCGCAAGTGCAAGCCGACGTGCTGGTCGCCAATATTCTCGCCGGCCCGCTGGTTTCGCTGGCGCCGCAGTTGTCCAGCCTGGTGAAGTCCGGTGGCCGTCTCGCGCTGTCGGGCATCCTTGCCGAGCAAGGCGATGAAGTCGCCGCCGCTTATGCGCAGGACTTCGATCTCGATCCGATCGCCAATCGCGATGGCTGGGTGCGCATCACCGGCCGTCGGCGCTAGAATGACCGCCTGCATAATCCGGATCGCCGCATGACCGACAGCTTCGTCACCCAGTGCCCGCATTGCCAAACCAGCTTCCGTGTCAGCCATGCTCAATTGAGCGTGGCCCGCGGGGTGGTTCGCTGCGGCTCCTGCCTGCAAGTGTTCAACGCGGCCAAACAGCTGCTGGAACAACACGCCGGCAAGGACGCGGTGACAGCGGTCGCGCCACCGCTTGCCGAGCTGCCCGCCGCCGAGCCGCCGAGCTTGGCCAAGCTTCCTGTTGTCGAGCCGCCAGCTATTGAGCCAGCGGCGCCGCGCGCCATCAGCCAGAAGCAGTGGAGCGCCTCGGAGCTGGATCTCGACAGCCTCGATCTGGACGAAGAACTCGCTCGCCTCGAACAACGGGAAATCCAGCCGACCACCGAATTCGGTCGTCAACGCGAAGATTCCCTGAGCGCACGCCGCGACAGCCCTGAACCGGATGAAACGCTTTGGCGCGACAGCCTGTTCAGCGCACGCTCCGATGAGCACACTGCCGAACACGAAGAAGACGAGCCAGAAACCGTCGACATCGAGCCGGTCAAAGCCGCACGCACCGAGCCTTCGCTGTCGCTGGAACCGGTGGATCTGGACGACGAACCGGCCATTCCGCAACTGCGCCTGCACGATCCGATTGATCCGAAGGCCCGTCGCGAACGCTTCGCTGCCAGCGACGAAAGCGATGACGACGATCTGCCGTTGATCGAACCTTCGCGCAAAAAACGCGACCGAGCCGAGCCGGGCGTCCGCGCTGAAGTGTTGCAAGACCTGACAGACGACCCGCTGCAACTGGACTGGCAGAAACGCCGCTCGCCTTGGGGCCGACGCCTGCTGTGGCTATTATTGGTACTGCTGGCGGCGGGCGGTCTCGTCGCCCAATACGTGTCTTATCATTTCGACGAACTGGCGCGACAGGATCAATACCGTCCGTGGTTCCAGCAGATCTGCCCGCAGATCGGCTGCAGCGTGCCGTCGAAGGTAGACATCGCCAGGATCAAGAGCAGCAACCTGGTGGTGCGCAGCCATCCCGAATTCAGTGGCGCCCTGGTGGTGGACGCAATCATCTATAACCGTGCGACGTTCTCCCAGCCGTTTCCGCTGCTGGAACTGCGTTTTGCCGATCTCAACGGTCACTTGATTGCCAGTCGTCGCTTCAAACCCGGCGAATACCTCAGCGGTGATCTCGAAGGCCTGGCGGAAATGCCGCCGCAGACGCCGATCCACATCGCGCTGGATATTCTCGATCCAGGCCCCAAAGCGGTGAATTACAGCCTGAGTTTCCACTCGCCCGAGTGAATCGCTTCATCGTTTCTGAATTGACGGCAGTTTTCTGACTTTGCGCCAGGCAACCAAACTGCTGGCAATAACAGAATAACTGTTCAGATTTTGTTCAATTCAGCCTTTATCCAGTCATCGAGAGCGGGTATCATGCCAACCCTTTTTCGAACTCTCATGATCCGGCCCCACTTCAGGGAAGTCCTATGTCGGCGGTACGCATCGGCCCATACACATTGCAGAACGGCTTGATTCTCGCCCCGATGGCGGGTGTCACCGATCAGCCCTTTCGTCAGCTGTGCAAGCGTCTGGGCGCAGGGCTTGTTGTCTCGGAAATGGTCACCAGCGACATGAGCTTGTGGAACACCCGCAAGTCGCGCATGCGCATGATCCACGAAGGCGATCCCGAGCCACGCTCGGTACAGATTGCCGGTGGCGATGCGCAGATGCTGGCGGATGCAGCCCGGGCCAACGTAGAGCTGGGCGCACAGATTATTGATATCAACATGGGCTGCCCGGCAAAGAAGGTCTGCAACAAGGCCGCCGGTTCCGCGTTGTTGAAAGATGAAGCACTGGTGACCGAGATCCTGCAGGCCGTTGTGGCTGCGGTTGATGTGCCGGTCACCCTGAAGATCCGCACCGGCTGGGATCGCGACAACAAGAACGGCCTGACCGTGGCGAAGATCGCCGAGCAGGCCGGGATCACCGCGCTGGCCGTGCATGGCCGCACGCGCGCCGATCTGTACAAGGGTGAAGCCGAGTACGACACGATTGCCGCGATCAAGCAGGCCGTGTCGATCCCGGTGTTTGCCAATGGCGATATCGATTCGCCGGAGAAGGCCCGTTACGTGCTTGACGCGACCGGTGCCGATGGCCTGTTGGTAGGCCGCGCCGCCCAAGGGCGGCCATGGATTTTTCGCGAGATCGATCATTACCTGCGCACGGGCGAGAAATTGCCGGCGCCGCAGTTGATCGAAGTGGAACACATACTGCTAGAGCATCTGGCCGCACTTCACGCTTTCTATGGGGATGTGATGGGCGTGCGCATTGCGCGCAAGCATGTGGGCTGGTATCTCGCAACCTTGCCGGGCGCCAAGGAGTTTCGCGCCCACTTCAATCGTTTGGATGGTACGGAAACACAATGCGCCAATGTTCGGGAGTTCTTCGCCGAGCATTACAAGAGCCTGACAGGGGACGAAGAAGGGGTGGCCGCATGACGATGATGACCGAGACTTTAGTGAGTGGAACAGCACCCGTGAGCGACAACGTGAATTTGAAACAGCACCTCAATACCCCGAGCGAAGAAGGCCAGACCCTTCGCGGGAGTGTCGAGAAGGCGCTGCACAATTATTTCGCCCACCTTGAGGGCGCATCCGTCACGGATGTGTACAACCTGGTGCTCTCCGAAGTCGAGGCGCCCCTGCTCGAAAGCGTGATGAACTACGTCAAGGGCAACCAGACCAAGGCCAGTGAGCTGCTCGGTCTCAACCGCGGCACGCTGCGCAAGAAACTCAAGCAGTACGATCTGCTGTAAGCATTCAATCAAACCAGAAAGGCGCCCGCGTAAAAAACGGTCGCCTTTTTTGCTGACTTCCTTTGCTTTTGATGGAAATTGAGATGACCGACCAGACTACCCGCCTGCCGATCCGCCGCGCCTTGATCAGCGTTTCCGACAAGACCGGGATCCTCGAATTCGCCAAGGAGCTTGAAGCCCTGGGCGTCGAGATCCTCTCCACCGGCGGAACGTTCAAGCTGCTGCGTGACAACGGTGTTGCCGCAGTGGAAGTCGCGGATTACACCGGTTTCGCCGAGATGATGGACGGTCGGGTGAAAACCCTGCACCCGAAAATCCACGGCGGCATCCTCGGTCGTCGCGGTATCGACGACGCAATCATGAGCGAGCACGGCATCAAGCCGATCGATCTGGTGGCAGTCAACCTCTACCCGTTCGAAGCCACCATCAACAAGCCAGGCTGCGACCTGCCGACCGCGATCGAGAACATCGACATCGGCGGCCCGACCATGGTCCGTTCGGCAGCGAAAAACCATAAAGACGTAGCGATCGTGGTGAATGCCAGCGATTACGCCAGCGTTCTCGAAGGCCTCAAGGCCGGTGGCCTGACCTACGCTCAGCGTTTCGACCTGATGCTCAAGGCCTTCGAACACACTGCTGCCTACGACGGCATGATCGCCAACTACATGGGCACCGTGAACCAGGCCGCTGAAACCCTCAGCACTGAAGGTCGCAGCGAATTCCCGCGCACCTTCAACAGCCAGTTCATCAAGGCCCAAGAAATGCGCTACGGCGAGAACCCGCACCAGAGTGCAGCGTTCTACGTTGAAGCCAAGCCTGCCGAAGTCGGTATCGCCACCGCGACCCAACTGCAAGGCAAGGAACTGTCGTACAACAACGTGGCCGACACTGACGCTGCGCTGGAATGCGTGAAGAGCTTCGTCAAGCCCGCCTGCGTCATCGTCAAGCACGCCAACCCGTGCGGCGTGGCGGTCAGCCCGGACGCTGAAGGCGGCATCCGTCAGGCCTACGAACTGGCCTACGCCACCGACACCGAGTCGGCGTTCGGCGGCATCATCGCCTTCAACCGTGAACTGGATGCCGAAACCGCCAAGGCGATCGTCGAGCGTCAGTTCGTGGAAGTGATCATCGCCCCAAGCGTCAGCGAAGAGGCTCGTGCGATTGTTGCGGCGAAAGCCAACGTGCGCCTGCTGGCCTGCGGCGAGTGGTCGGCTGACCGCGCTTCGGCTTGGGACTACAAACGCGTCAACGGCGGCCTGCTGGTACAGAGCCGTGACATCGGCATGATCAGCGCTGATGACCTGAAAGTCGTGACCAAACGCACGCCGACCGAACAGGAAATCCATGACCTGATCTTCGCCTGGAAAGTTGCCAAGTACGTTAAGTCCAACGCCATCGTCTACGCCAAGAACCGTCAGACCATCGGCGTCGGCGCGGGCCAGATGAGCCGCGTAAACTCGGCGCGTATCGCGGCGATCAAGGCTGAGCACGCTGGTCTGCAAGTGGCCGGTTCGGTGATGGCCTCGGACGCGTTCTTCCCGTTCCGCGACGGTCTGGACAACGCGGCCAAGGTCGGCATCACTGCGGTGATCCAGCCAGGCGGCTCGATGCGTGACAACGAAGTGATTGCTGCGGCTGACGAGGCCGGCATCGCTATGGTGTTCACCGGCATGCGCCACTTCCGTCACTGATTCCCCGCTCCCTCTGCACGCAGGAGCCATGTATGAGCTGACGAGTAAAACGAGGCTGCGATCTTTTGATCTTGTTTTTGAAAAGCAAGATCAAAAGATCGCAGCCTTCGGCAGCTCCTACAGGGTTTGAATGCTGAGGTTTGGTAGCGTCCACAGAATTTTGAGGTTTTTGAAATGAATGTTTTGATCATTGGCAGCGGTGGCCGTGAACACGCCCTGGCCTGGAAAGTGGCTCAGGATCCGCGCGTGCAGAAGGTTTTTGTCGCGCCAGGCAACGCTGGCACCGCCATTGAGGCCAAGTGCGAGAACGTCGCCATCGACGTGCTGGCCCTTGAGCAACTGGCCGACTTCGCCGAGAAAAACGTTGCCCTGACCATCGTCGGCCCGGAAGTGCCGCTGGTGGCTGGCGTTGTTGACCTGTTCCGCGCCCGTGGTCTGGATTGCTTCGGCCCGACTGCCGGCGCTGCACAGCTGGAAGGCTCGAAAGCCTTCACCAAAGACTTCCTCGCCCGTCACAAGATCCCGACGGCCGACTACCAGAACTTCACCGAGATCGAGCCGGCCCTGGCTTACCTGCGTGAGAAAGGCGCACCGATCGTGATCAAGGCCGATGGCCTGGCCGCCGGTAAAGGCGTGATCGTCGCCATGACCCTGGCCGAAGCCGAAGACGCCGTGCGCGACATGCTCGCCGGCAACGCTTTCGGTGACGCCGGTTCGCGCGTGGTCATCGAAGAATTCCTCGACGGCGAAGAAGCGTCGTTCATCGTCATGGTCGACGGCAAAAACGTTTTGCCGATGGCCACCAGCCAGGACCACAAACGTGTTGGCGACGGCGACAGCGGCCCGAACACGGGCGGCATGGGTGCTTACTCCCCTGCCCCGGTGGTCACCGCCGACGTACACAAACGCGTGATGGATCTGGTGATCTGGCCGACCGTGCGCGGTATGGCTGAAGAAGGTAACGTCTACACCGGCTTCCTTTATGCCGGTCTGATGATCGACAAGGCCGGTAACCCGAAAGTCATCGAGTTCAACTGCCGCTTCGGCGACCCGGAAACCCAACCGGTGATGCTGCGTCTGCAATCGAGCCTGGTGCTGCTGGTCGAAGCCGCGCTGGCGCAAGCGCTGGACAAGGTTGAAGCGCAGTGGGATCCACGCCCGAGCGTCGGCATCGTACTGGCCGCTGGCGGCTACCCGGGCGACTACGCCAAGGGCGCCGCGATCAACGGTCTGGATGCTGCAGCGAAGCTGGAAGGTAAAGTCTTCCACGCCGGTACCGCACTGAAAGACGGCAACGTCGTCACCGCTGGCGGTCGCGTACTCTGTGCCACCGCGATGGGCGCAAGCGTCGGTGAAGCTCAGTTGCAAGCGTACAAGCTGGCAGCGGCCATCGACTGGGAAGGCTGCTTCTATCGCACGGACATTGGCTACCGCGCCATTGCCCGTGAACGTGGCGAAACCCAGGAATAAGCTGTCGATCAGGCCCGGCAAGGGAGGCTATTCCCTGCCGGGCTGTTCCGCCGCCGCGCATCGTTATATTCTGGCATCAACCTACGAAGGGATTTCGCCGTGCGCTGGCTCAGGATTGCCATAAGCTTCACCGTCACGCTGCTGACTTTGCTCTGCATGCTTCCGGCCCAGGCCGCGCAAGGCAGTGGCTGGTCGGTATTGCTTGACGATCAGGGCAATTTGCAACTTAGCGACATCCGTTCCGCCCGCTACACCAATCAATTCAGCCCCATTGAGCTTGATCGCCTCACCGCGTCCGAGCCCAATGGCGCACAGTGGCTGCGCTTCCGGTTGGCACCGGGCAAGCACGAACAAGTGCTGCGTATCTTTGCCCCCGACCTGTCGCAGCTCAGTCTGTACGTGCTCGACGGCGACAAGCTGATCGAACAACGCAACTCCGGCACCGACCAGCCCCAGGCCGAACGGCCGTTGCCGAGCAGCGACTTCCTGCTGGCGCTGCCGCAAAGCGACAAACCCCTCGATATCTATTTGCGCATGGTCTCCGACCATCAGTTGCGCCCGCACATCACCCTGCAATCGGCGGTGATGAGCGCAGCCAATCACAACCAGACGCTGATCTTCGGCCTGCTGTTCGGCTGCCTTGGCATGCTGCTGTTGCACAACCTGGTGCGCTACGCCTATTCGCGCTCGCGCAGCAGTCTGTGGCTGGCGGTTTGCGAAGGCCTATTGGGGCTCAGTCTGCTGCTGCTGCTTAACCTCGCCGGCCCCTGGCTGCCGAACTGGCATGCAATCCAGACGCCGGGCGCCTACCTGGCCCTGTTGCTGACGGCCCCGGCCGGATTAATGTTTGCCTACCGATTCTTCGCCCCGCTCGGCCCGCACCCGCTGAACAAGCTGCTGTTGGGCGACATCCTGTTTATCGTGACATGCAGCCTGCTGTTGTTATTCGTCAACACGCTGCCACTGAACATCATTACCTACGCGCTGGTGGCACTGGCCGGCCTGAGCATGTTGTTCGTTGCGTTTTATCACTGGCAGAAGGGCTACCGCCCGGCGCGCCTGTTCGTCGCCGCCATGGTCGTGTTCAACATCGGCACGCTGATCATCCTGCCTGCGCTGCTGGGGCTGACACTGGTGTCGCCGCAGGGCCTGATCATGACGCTGATGGCGTTCATCTGCATCAGCGGCCTGCTGATGAGCATCGCCCTCGGCGAGCGTCAGCGCAGCATTACCGAAAGCCGCTTCAGCGTCAGCCGCGACCTCGCCGCGAGCAACGCCGAGATCAACGCCAAGGCCGAATTCCTCGCCAAGATCAGCCACGAAATCCGCACGCCGATGAACGGCGTACTGGGCATGACGGAACTGCTGCTGGGCACGCCGCTGTCGGTCAAGCAACGCGACTACGTGCAGACCATCCACAGCGCCGGCAACGAGCTGCTGACATTGATCAACGAGATCCTCGACATCTCCAAACTCGAGTCAGGGCAGATTGAGCTCGATGACGTGCAGTTCGACCTCAACGCCCTGATTGACGATTGCCTGAGCATCTACCGCGCCAAGGCCGAACAGCAGAATGTCGAGCTGATCAGTTTCATCCAGCCGCAAGTGCCGCGCGTGATCAGCGGCGACCCGACGCGTCTGCGCCAGACACTGTTGAGCCTGCTGGAAAATGCCCTGAAGAAAACCGAGGAAGGTGAAGTGCTGATCGTCGTCGCCCTCGACGAACGCAGCACCAAACCGCGTCTGCGCATCGCCGTGCAGGACAGCGGCGCGCCGATGGAGCAGGAAGAACGCGATGCGCTGATGCACGCCGAACTGCACAGCAAGCACTTCCTTTCCGCGAATCGTCTGGGCGGCAATCTTGGCTTGGTCATCGCGCGGCAACTGATTCGTTTGATGCAGGGCGAATTCGGCATCAAGAGCGGCGCTACGCAGGGCAGCACGTTGTGGCTGACTTTGCCGCTGGATCCGGATCGTCTCGAACACCCGACCTCTGACCTCGACAGCCCGCTGCAAGGCGCGCGCGTGTTGGTGGTCGACGACAACGACACGTGCCGCAAAGTGCTGGTCCAGCAGTGCAGCGCCTGGGGCCTGAATGTCAGCGCCGTGCCGTCGGGCAAGGAAGCGCTGGCCCTGCTGCGCACCAAGGCGCACCTGCGCGATTACTTCGACGTGGTGCTGCTCGATCAGAACATGCCCGGCATGACCGGCATGCAACTGGCCGCCAAGATCAAGGAAGACCCGAGCCTCAATCACGACATCCTGCTGATCATGCTCACCGGCATCAGCAATGCGCCGAGCAAGATCATCGCGCGCAACTCGGGGATCAAGCGCATTCTGGCCAAACCGGTGGCCGGGTATACCCTCAAGACCACGCTGGCGGACGAGCTCAACCAGCGCAACAAAGGTCAGGTGGTGTTCCAGCCGCAAGTGGTCACCGCCGCCACGGCCGCCAAAGTACCGAGCGACTTCCGCATCCTCGTCGCCGAAGACAACACGATTTCGACCAAGGTGATTCGCGGCATGCTCGGCAAGCTCAACCTGCAGCCGGACACCGCCAGCAACGGCGAAGAAGCCCTGCAAGCGATGAAAGCCCAGCGTTACGACCTGGTGCTGATGGACTGCGAAATGCCGATCCTCGACGGGTTTTCCGCCACCCAGCAACTCCGCGCCTGGGAAGTCAGCAATCAGCGTATCCGCACGCCAATCGTCGCGTTGACCGCGCATATCCTCGCCGAACACAAGGAACGTGCACGCCAGGCCGGAATGGACGGGCACATGTCCAAACCGGTGGAGTTGTCGCAGTTGCGTGAGTTGATCGAGCATTGGGTGGCTGAGCGCGATCAGCAGAATCGAGCGACAACCCAACCGTCGTAGCGCCTGATAGACTCCCCCACGACTACCCTCGCCAGTGAGCCAGCACCATGCTCCACGTGTTGTTCAGTGTTTACCTGAAGATGCTGGTGCTCTACAGCCCGTTCTTCGTGTTGTCGTGCTTCATTACCCTCACCCGTGGTTATTCACGCAAGGAACAACGGCGCCTGGCCTGGAAAGTGGCCCTCGCCACGCTGATCTCCAGTGTCTTGCTGTACTTGTTCGGGCGGGTGATTTTCGACGTCTTCGGCATTACCGTTGACGCGTTCCGGATCGGCGCCGGTAGCGTGCTGTTCATTTCGGCGCTGGGCATGGCGCAGGGCAAATCAGCGGTGCAGGCCGATAACGTGCAGCAGGACGTGACCATCGTGCCGCTGACCATTCCGATCACGGTCGGCCCCGGCACCATCGGGGCGCTGTTGGTGATGGGCGTGAGCCAGCCGCACTGGGACGACAAGCTCACGGCAATTCTGAGTATTGTGCTGGCCAGTTTCACCGTCGGCGTGGTGCTGTACCTGTCGAACCGGATCGAGAGAATTCTCGGCGATCAGGGTCTGCAGATCGTCAGCCGTTTGATGGGCCTGTTTGTCTGTGCGCTGGCCGCGCAAATCATCTTCACCGGGGTCAAAGGCTACCTGGTGCCATAAGCCCCGAACGTCGAGGTGTGTCGTCACGCGACAGGTCAGTGATTTTCGCTGAACAACGGGCCGATCTCGACCGAGGCTGGATGTAACTCAGCCGCCAGCCATTCCCGCGTGTCAGTTCTGAATTCATCGTACTGAGCCTGATTGAAACGCGCCGAATAACCACGGCGGATGACGTTGCCGACCGGCGTGTGCCGCGCAGCATCATTATCCAAATAACACGGGTCAATTTTGCCTTGCGTGTCGAATGACACGGACACCATGCCGAGAAAACCACCCGCCTCGACCACCCCGGCCATTGCTCTGAACCGCACGCTCCCGGCCTCTGCGGACAAGCAATGACGCTTGAGGCTTTGCATCAGCGCCGCATCGCTGGAGGCTGACGCCAGCCTGCGCAAAGCCGCCGAGATCAACAGCCCCTGCCCGGAAGTCAAATGGGTTTCAGCCAACTCGAGCATTTCCTCCTGGCCTGAAACAGGCGACTCCGGCCCCAAAAGGGCTAGATCAGTCTGCTGCTCGGCGAAAAAACTCCAGCCACAGGCCGACAGGATCCCCGAGTAGATGTCGAACCACCGTGAGTCCTGCACGCCCTGCGGCACATCTTGGTCAGCCGCCAGCCGGGCAAATGCCAACGTGTCCAGCACATCCTGTTTGATCGTCGACGGCAAGGCGCTGGATACCACCAGAAGCACGCCCGCGTTGACATAAACCGAGTAGTTCATCTATTTGCTCCGATAACTGCCGGCGATAGTGCCGGCAGCCTGTCTCTACGGATTACTTGGTTTTACGGCGCTGGAAGCGTTTGCTCAGTGCGGCCTTGAAGTGCGCGCCCAGATGCTTTTCAAGATCGTCTTTCAAGTCTGCATAACGCAACGGATTGAAGGTGATGTAAGCACTGCCACGAAAGATGCTGCGATTGGTTGTTTTCCAGTTGAAAAACAACGGCGAAGTTTCATTCCCGCCGCCTACACTGTCGATCGACGACAGCGACGTCAGGATAATTCCATTCTTTAGTTGATCGCACGGCATTACCGCAAGCCGAACACCTTTATCCTTGGTCACTTCACGGTTCAGCAGATTGATAGCTTCCGGTTCTTTCTTCAAGGCATCCAGGGTCGATTCGGTAATTGCCGAGAGCACTGTTGCCCCCGGAATGGCCGCTTTGGCTGCCGCGACGCCGGCCTTGACAATATCAACCACAATATTATCCAGGGTCAGTTGCCGGGTGCTTTTCATGTATACCGAATAACCGGAGTCGCCGACGAAGCAGCCGGCATCTTCCATGCATTGTAAAAAGGCGCGGTACCACGCTTCAGGCTCGTTCCCAGGAACTTCAAGGTTAGCTTCAAGTTTGGAGAACTTGATGATGTTTTCGATGATCGCCATGTTTTCGAGAGAGATATTGTCACCGTAACCCACCAGGGTATTGGCCAATACGATAGCGTCCAGATCCTTGGTCGGGCTGTTTGGATCCACGGCGCCGAACGCCTGCACACGGGCGCTACGGAAAACTTCCACAGGCAGCGACTGGTGTTTGCCAATACGTGCCTTGACCCGGGCGACGCTGTTTTCTACAGAAACTTTACATTCCATCTTTTCATCTTCCTTGCGTTCAATGTTGATGTGCCGATATGGCAACACCCCACCAAACTAACGCACAACTTTTATAAGGAACAGCCACAACTTGATTCAGCATATTTTCAACTAACTCAAAATCCGACTGCAACTTAACCACTTACAATTCCTCGCTCACCGCGACTCGTACCGTCTTATAGGCTACCCCCTCAACTTATTTACCAAGGCATACTCAATGAGCAATGAATACCCTTCCGGCGCCCTTGCCAACCATAATCTTATTTCCTGCATCGACAACTTGCATCTTCAGGACTTCGATGACTTGACGGACTGCACACGCCTCGCAACGAAGTCAGCCGACACCGCCCATAATCGTTTTACCAGTACAGATTTATGGATGCAGGAATATGCCGTAACCCTGGACTTTCTTGGCTGGAAACTTCATGAAAACGCAATTACCACCCGAAAGCGTACGAACATCAACGGCAGTATTGCCGAGCACTTGGTGCGCAGTGCGGAGATCTCTAGTGATTCACGACAAGGCAATGCCATGATTGACACACTGGATGCCTTGGGCGCAGAAAAACCCGCGATACTTTCGCTGGATAACGAGAGTTTGAAGGGGCGGCGCTTTCAGGTGGCGCCCGTACGCTACGACGCCAAGGGCGATCTGCACATGGCGCTGTTCAACCTGGAACTGGTCGCCACTGTAACCAAGAGCAGTTTTCTGTTCTGGTCGTGGCAGGAGCAATCGGCAACGCTCTTTCAGCGCAGTGCTTTTTTCAAACTTGATCGTCAACGCCTGAACAACCAAAGACCGCTGATGGAAAAAAACCTTAGAGAGATCACCGCGCAGCGATTTGCCCTGCGCAAGAAACGGCCATAAACCGGCTCGGAAAACCCGGTTTGGCGGAACAGGCCAAACCGGGGCACGCACAAGGGCGTTATTTTCAATCGATCAAGGCATCAAGGTCGGCAGGCGCCGGTTCGACCGAATTGGTCGCACGCTCGACCAGTGCTTGCAGTGACACGCCTGTTGCGGCGGCCCCCAAATCAGCGATCACCGCGACCAGCGCAGACACCAGCAGCGAGCGATAGCCAGCAAACGCCAGGACAACTTCGCCACGCAAGCTGACATCAGCCGCACAGGCTTCCCGGATGATCACCGCGTGGCCACTGTCCGGATCGATCAGCACCAGATGTTCGCCAACGAGGCCCAGCAGCAACTTGCCTGGATTATCCAACTCCCAGATCAACTTGCCGGGAATCGCTGGTTCACCGGCCAGCGCCGGTCGGCAATCGATCACCAGCGAATCCAGCTTCAGCCAGGCCCCCCGCGACAGTCGATACGTCACGGCGCCCTGCCCCAGGCGCAATATCAGGGCTTTGACATCGTCGGGTAGCAAAGGCAAAACATCGCCGATCAACTGCTGACCCTCCAGCGTCATCACGTCAGTGTCACGTCGAACATAAGGCAGTGGCCCGATTCGGGTGTCGCCCGGAAAGGCTTGAACAACGCTCTGCGCCTGGTCATGGAGCATCAGTGCATGGCCTTGCTGTCGAGTTCCAAGCAACGCGCTGGAAGGCTGTACCAACGCACGACCAACCCCGAGCAACTGCCCGCTGGCGACGACATACCATTGGACTTTTTCTGGTGTGTCGACGGACAGGAAATCCACGTGTCGATGGGAGTTCGCCAGTGCCGCAAGGTCAGCCAGCAACCTGTTTTCATGCGTCGAAACCCACTGGCTTTCGACGCCGGTCAGCAACGCGGGCTGGTCCTGCTGCAAAGTCATAATCAGACCTTGCGCGGTAACGCCTCTAAGCTCTGCACCCTTGGCCGTCACGTCGACAAAAGGCCAATCCGCCCACAAACGTTGGGGTGCCGGCAGTCTGTCAGCCTGTAACAGCCGAGTCCCCTGACCGAACGCTGCTGACAGTCGATCAGCCGCGATGAAACCCTGGCGATAGATGACGCCGCTATCAACCTCGAACAACCAGGCGGCCTGCCGGTCCGGGGTAACCCCGAGCAGACGAACATGGGCACCCGGCCCCAGGTCGGCGAGCAACAAACGATCGTCGACGTACCAGGCACACAACTTTGCATCACCGGCGGCGTTGCTCAATCCCAGCAGCGCAAAACGGGTAACGGGATGTTGCGCCGCGACCTCTGCCAACTGCGCCCACCACTCAGGACGCTGTTTGAACCACGATTCGGCCAGGCCACTGAGCGCCAGCTGACCATCATTCGTCACGTCGAAGCACAGCCCGTTCTCACTCAGCGCCACGTAACCGTGGTCTGTGGCCAGAATGTTTTGCAATCCGTCGACCCAGATATTTGCCTGCGACCAGTGTGCCCCCGCTTGCGCGCTCTCATTGCGCTGCAAGCGCAACAGGCGTTTGTGCAGTTTGTCGTAGACGACGAACAAATCCTGCTGCCCGCCTGACGGCACCAGCAACGACAGGTCCTGCATATTCTTGATCGAGTCGGCCCAACCGCGAGCATGGTGCCGACGCGCCGGCGGACGAATGATCAGACGATCCTCATGACGCACCCACGCCATATCGCGCTGGGTCGAATCGATCGCCCAGCAGACCGAGACGATCGGCGCCGGCTGCCAATTCACGACGACAGCGGTTGCGGTGTGTTCGCGCTCGCGCAATGTGTAGAACTCACCGAACACCAGCGACCAGTCGGACAACGTCGGTGTCGCACTGAAAAGCGCCTGCAATGCACTGTCCGGCCCGCGTACCAATGAAGTCAGATACACCTCGCCATCGCTGATCAGGTAGCTCAGCACATCTGCAGCCTGACCGGCGCGAGGTATCTCCTGCGTCACCTGTACGGCGCCACCGGCAACAGGCTCGCAGCGAGTGATGCGGCTGCCCGTGACGCTCGCCAGCAGACGGTAGTGATAGCTGATCAGACCGGTGACGACATCGACCTGCCAGACCAGGAAACTGTCGGGTTGATAAAAGAACGCATCCTGGCCCATGACCATACCCAACTGGGCCTCATCGGCTGACGGCAGGTCTTCATCGCGAATGTAGATGAAGCGATCCTCTCGGGCGTCGTAGAACGCCGTCGTGTCGCGCGGTTGGCCAGGGTCTTCAAAGGGCACCCGATAGCTATGCACCGGCGTATAGGGCAACGCCAGGCGATGCTCATGGGCGAGTTTCTTGAAGTGCGCATGCAGCGTGCGCGGGTCCATCATGCCCGGCTGCAGATCTGCTGAAACCAGCAGCAGCGTCTGCTGCGTGAAGTCGATACGCAGGACCTGATCGGCCAGTTTGAGGCTGACCTCATGCAGATTGACGTCGTCGAAGCACAGGCTCATCTCACCGATATCCAGCCGGTCGCCGGACAAGCTGAGATCAGCTTGCGTCGCCCAGCTCGCCAGCAATGTCCAGCGTGTGGTGGCCAGATGAGTGCCGGAGAATGTCAGGCTGACCCCGGGATTGAGCAACAAAGTACACGGCGCTCCACAGCCCTCAATGTCGTAACTGATCAAGCCGTGCCAGTTTTTCGGCAACACCGGCACCACCAGCGTCCGTTCGACAGTGTCCAGCCGCACTTCAATCGATGAGGGTTTGTAGACCGGCGCCATGTCTGCGACCAGGTACTCACTGGGAAACGAGTAGAACGAAAACAGAAACCTGCGCTTGCCATCGGCCTCGGGTTTCTCCAGGCGACGCGCCAGCTCGAAGCCTTCGGTGTGTAATTCATTGGCGAACGGAAAGGCTTTGTAGCCGTAGCCATACCAGGTTTTCGGCGTACAGGGCAGGACGATCAAGTCGCCTGCCTGCGGCGAAAAAGCCAACGTCTGCGGCAACTCCAGGCCTTGGCGAATATCCACACTACGGCTGAAATCGACCTCGTAGTCCGGAACACCGAAATGATCACGCAGCGGAAACAGTTGAGGGCTGCCCAGGCGTACCTGACCGGTCAGCAGGTCAACGGACTCGACCACCAGCGAGGCGTGGGCCGTCCACGCCTTACTCTGCGGATCCAGACGATAACCGCCCTGCCGCACGGCTTTATCGAACTCGTAAAAGAACCACCCGACTTGTCTGGCCCGTTCAAAAATACCGGCGAATCCTTCAACCAATGCGCCGACACCGATGGCCAGTCCACCCAGAATCACCCCGGCGCCGCCGAGCACCGCCGCCGCTGTGCCTGCGCCGGCGGCTGCCGCGATCAGTCCGGAACCGGTGACCAGCAAACTGGCGGAGTCAAACGCCAGTTGTGTGCCGAAGCGCGCCTTCTCGGCATCACTGCCCGCCTCGCTCAACTGATAGATATCAAACCCGACGTTGGCCAGCCCCAACACCGCGCCAACGCCTTCGCCGGCGGCATGCCCGAGGGCTTCACCGACCACCGAGGAGCTGGTTTGGGCGATGAGTTTTTCCTGCGCCAGCGCCTGACGCACCAATTGGATGACACCGGCGATATCCACCAGGTTGCCGTGCAGCAACTGCGCGTAGTTGATGTAGGCGTGCAAACGCACCGCCATGGTCAGCTCCCGCGTATCACCCTCGCGCGAACGCAGTGCATGCATCAGTGCCTGAATGGTAAATCCGGCGTTGAGGGTGTGGACGCTGCCGGCTTCGGTCGGATCCGGCGGACTGCCAGCGGGAACCGGCTGTCGGGCGAGACTGGCAAAACGCTCGCTCAAGAACTGTTTGATGCGCAAGAACCCATGATCGCGGGTGGTGACTTTCACCCACTGCTGCGGATCCTCGAGGTTGACCAGACTGAGGTGATAGTCACCGGTCGGCGTCACCTCCAGCGAATCAAACACCGGCGCAAAGCTTGCTGTCAGCTGGTTGTCGATTTGCAGTCGGCGGGTGGCCTGTTCAATTTGTTGTGCCCACCAGTGACTGTCCAGATCTCGCAGACTGTTGCCCAGGTTGATGTTGCTCACCAGCGACTGCCCGCGCGCACTGGTCAGGCGCTGGCGCCCGGGCAGCAGCGGTCTTTCGCGCAGTGCTCCCGGCGCCAGCAGTTCGTTCACCTGCAACCCCGACGGCACCACGAGCGCCGCGACGCGTTCGGCATTCAGTTCGATCAGATCAAATGTCGGTGCGGACAATTCGCCGAACGTGGCGTAGTGACGAGCCATTTCATGCTCAATGAAAAAGCGTTCCAGCGCCTCGCGAAACGGTTGCGCCTGGGCAAATTCGAAGACGCCAAAGTTGGGATCGTAAAAGTGATAGGCGCTGCCCTCGCCAGTCCGCGTTTTAGCGACCAGCATGGCGTGATTGTCAGAGTTGAGCATGATCGTGCGAGTAGCATCGGCGTCCTCCAGCAGGCTCACCACTTGCTCCAGCGTGGAACGCTCAAGGGCGCTGCCGGAATCAGCCAGGCTTTCATCGCGCAATTCTTCAAGTACTTGCAAAAACGCCATCGAGTCGCGATCAGAAGGCTCGATCACGCCCAGGTAGAAACGCTCGCGCAGGGTGTTCATGGCGTCAGCGCCCTGATGCAGGGCAGCCGCCATCACCAGTGCCAGCGGGTAGCAGCGGCCACCGATGGTGTCGCCCGCTCCTTCCAGCAACAGATCCTGAGGCACCAGTCTGGTGTCGGCACCGTGGAAGCTGTCGAGCACATCACTCATGCGCTCGACGATACGGTCGCGAAACTCGAGCTTCGCCACCTGCTGGATGCGCGCGACATGTTCCCCCCACTGACTCAGTGTCAGTGGTTGCTCCAGCGCATACTTCTTCAACGCCAGTGCCGTTTCATCGTGGGCCGGAGCCGAGACCGGCGGGCGTTTCAGCCCGGCGAGAAACGCCGGTGTCTGACGCTTGAACAGCTCACGTTCGATGACCGCATAACGATTTGAGATGCCCAGCTCCGAAACACCGTTGGCGAGGTTATCGAGTTCCATGGCAAGCGCTTCGAAGCTGTGTTTGTCCAGGCTCGGCGCACCCAGTAACGAGCCGAGCAACAGGCGCTGGCAAGGACTGAGTTGCTCTAGCCCGAATGTGCCCTTGGCGTATCGCTGCAGGAGCTCGTCCAGTGGCAGATCGCGGGTCTGTGCGGTAGCGCCTGAAGCAGGGGCGAAGACGTTGGCCTTCTGCGCGACAATGGCCTGACGCTGATCAAAACCCAGCGGCACCAGACGGGCAAAACCCACGGTGCCGGTGAAGCCTTCACGCATCGCCCGCAAGAAAGGTTCGCCAAGCCCTTCGACGAGGTCCTGAAGGATATCGGTCGCCAGTACATAACGACCTTCGATGACGGGCCAGCCTTCATCGAATTCGATGCTCTGGCGTTTGAGCAGCTCAGCGACATCGCCGATATAGCGGGCCTTGAATACGCCTTCCTGCGATTTTTTCTGTTCACTCAAACGCCACTGTTCGAAGTCAGAAAACTTCTCGTGCCAGCTGTGATCCTGCTCTTCTTCAGTGAAGTAGTTGAACCCCTCCAGCAACTTAGCCTGCTCGCTGAACACCGCTGCAGCGCGGGGCGTGAAATGGGCTGCTTCGTAGACTGACATCCCCGTGCGCATTACGCCCGGCCCGGTCAAATGAATGGTGCCTTTGGCATTGGGTGTCACCCCTTCGCCAAAGTAACCGACGAGATCTTGTATTCGAGCCTGAAGGTAGTGCTGAATTTCACGAGGTAGCTCATTAAACCCCGGTGCGCCAACGATCACATCAGTAGCAATCCGATATTGGGTGTCACCGTCGAGCGCAGGTACTCGCTGCTCAATCAATGCTTCTCTGTACTGATCCATCAACTCGTACATGAACCGCACACGCGATGTAACAGCCTCTAAACTCGCCGCGCCTGCGTGAGCGATCAAAAAAGCATTGCTCAAAGCGGCATTGTCAACGTAAGCAGCGCGCAATGCGTCTGGAATGGCAACTCGAGGTTCGGGGGCGGCAAACACGTCCGTCAACAAAGGGCCGCTGGCAGCAAACGCCTCAATTTCAGGTAATACATCCGCCGGAACATCCTCTGCATAACTGTTGTAGCGGTCGCGTAAAGCTTGACGACCGGGCATAAAATGCGGGTTACGATCAAGGATCAATTGCAGCACTGCCAGCGCGGTCTTTTCTCCCCGGATCGTATCGACGTGAACTTCGCCCAGCATCTTTTTGAACGGCGGCAAGTAATCTACATCGCTGTAAGTTCCGCCTTCCTTGAATAACACCTGGTAGCGTAGAACATCGCCCGCCGCCGCCAGATTGCCACGCATGCTCAATTCACGCTCATAGATATCCATAAGCGGGAATGAATAGTCCTTCTCACGCACATCAACTAACCGCAAAAAATCCTGGTTCATGGCCTGCAGTGTCACCAGGTTCTTCTGCCGCAGTTCACGTAGCCTTGTTTCGTCCTGACCGTAAGCACGTACCAGCAAGTCTATCCGCGCTTCATCGGCGCCAGATTTTCCCGCCTGGACATGCTCGAACAGTTGTAGTTTCAAAACTCCCAGACGCGCTTCATAAAGGTCGGCCAAACCAAATCCCGCGGAAACGCTTGCACCTCCGGCCGCCATGGCATCAGCCTTTGCCGCTTCCACCACAATCCGATTGGTTTCATGAACCAGCAGTGCGTCACTGTCATACCAGAGCTTGAAGGCATAGCCTTCCGGGCCCAGCACCTGCGTCCAGACATTGATGTAATCACGCTGGATATCGCCGATCCCGCCGCCGAGCCAGACAAAGTGCTGCAACCTCACCACTTCTCTGGCCGAGGCATTCAGTTGCTCGACGCTGTTGGCCAGACGAGTGGCGTATTCATCGATTCTGTTGCTGATAACCGTCAACTCCGCATCAGCCTTGTTTTCTTCCGCTACAGGAGCAGCGGGCTCTGTTGAACGTCGACGGCGCCCCCCATGAGAATCAGTCAACGAGGCAAGCGCCTGCTGTAACAATCTCAAGGGCTCAAGTAATTCAGAGGCCGTATCTGCCGCAACGCAGCCGGCGTAATAACGCAATATCGCGTCATGCTGCTTGCTGCTTGCTGCTTTTATAGGCCAACAATGCATCTTCCAGCGTTTGCAGTTTAAAAAGTTCTACAAATTCAACATAGCCGTTCGCCGGCGAGACTTCTGACTCACTCATACACTAAAATCCCTTTTATCAAGCATTGACTTGAAGTGACGCAAGGCCGCGTTGACCTTTTGAACGAGGAAAAACTATTCCCCCTCGCCAACGCGATCAAGCCACAAGGAATTCAATTGTTTTCAGGAACACGGCTACATATCGAATCAATAAACAGCGGCATCGAAATACGTTAAACAATATGAATTTCAAGCCAGCACGCAAATAGCGCTCACAGCGTAAAACAACAAAAACATTACTTACATCTGCAATCAGTCGGAAACAACTTCAATCAAGGCAGTAAATAGACTGACAACCCGATGTAAAAAAACCTGCACCCGCCAGCTGGCTTTACGTCGGCATTCAGGAAGATGCCTACAGCGATAAGCGAATAAATACCTGATCGAGGCTGACGCAGGAAGGGATAGGCGGCCCAGCGCGGGCCGCATGATTTCAGGAGGCGGGTTTTTCACCGTACCAGCGTGGGGTGTAAACCCAGCTGCTACCGTCGGCACGCGAGAACGTGCAGGTGGTGGACGAGCCGATCAGCACCATCGTGCGCATGTCCACCTGATCCGGGGTCAGCGCCCCCAGCGTCGTGGTGCGCAGTGTCTGCCCTGGTCGGCCAATGTCGCGCCCCAGCACCACCGGGGTTTGCGCTGTGCGGTGTTGGCCGACGATTTCCAGCGCGCGGCCCAACTGCCACGGCCGAGCCTTGGAGATCGGGTTGTAGAAGGCCAGGGCCAGATCCGCCTCCGCAGCCAGGTCCAGACGTTTCTCGATGATCGACCACGGCTTGAGGTTGTCCGACAGCGACATCACGCAGAAGTCGTGCCCCAGCGGCGCACCGGCCTGTGCGGCGGTGGCCAGCGACGCCGAGACACCCGGCAGGATTTCCAGGTCGACGCTGTGCCAGGCCGGATCATCCGACTCGTGCAACGCTTCGAGCACCGCCGCCGCCATGGCGAATACGCCCGGATCACCCGACGACACCACGATCACCGAACGGCCCTCGGCCGCCAGCCTGAAGGCGTGACGGGCGCGCTGCATTTCTTCACGGTTATCGGTGCAATGTTGCACTTGGTCATCGCGGAACGGGCCGGCCATGCGTACGTAGGTTTCATAACCGAGCACGTCAGTGCAGCGCGCCAGTTCGGCTTTGACCGCCGGCACCATCAGTTCGGCAGCACCGGGGCCGAGGCCGATGACGGCGAGACGCCCGCGTCGACGACCGATCGTTGCAACGTCCAGCGGTTGCTCGGCAATCGCGATGGCAAGGTTATCGACAGTGACGATCTTCGCGTCAGATACGGCAACGGCTGCCAATGCGGCAAGGTCACTTTGCGCGGCGACAAACCGCAGCGGCACGCCGAGCTCAAGCGCCGCGCCGTGCAAGTTCATCGAGGCCATTTCAGTGTCGGCGGCGAGCAGGCAGGCGAGCGATGGCAGCGCAAT
The DNA here is from genome assembly GCF_009764635.1 of Pseudomonas sp. PB103. Classification (NCBI taxonomy): domain Bacteria; kingdom Pseudomonadati; phylum Pseudomonadota; class Gammaproteobacteria; order Pseudomonadales; family Pseudomonadaceae; genus Pseudomonas; species Pseudomonas sp. PB103. Next base: position 25,864 of record NZ_RWIL01000044.1, read on the forward strand.
GTTCGCGTGCTGCAACGCTGCGCGAACGGCTTCCGGCAGATCCCCAACGTCGGCACTGATCGCCACCGCCACACTGCGCGGATAGATCAGCAGTTCATTGGCACTCGCTTGACGGGCGGCACTGCTCACATGAATCGAACGCTGCGCCTGTGGATCTTCCGGCAATTGCGCCTGATCCAGCCATGGCGCCGCGCCTTCGATACGGACGCTGTGCCCGGCCAACAGATCCGAGACAAAGCGCTTGCCCGACTCCAGATCTGCCAACGCATAACCGCTGGGCGGGTTGAGCAGGCACGTGCCGAAGCGCAATTCGCCGCTGGTGGTGATGGCGGCGGCGACTTGCAACGCCGTCGCGATTTCCCGCGCCATGACGTTCACCCCGCCCAGGCCACCGAGCAGCGGCACCACAGCGCTGCCGTCTTCAGCCACGGCGAGCACGGCAGGCTCGGCGCCCTTCTCCAGCAACAGCGGCGCCAGCGTGCGGATGACAATGCCGGCGGCGCACAAGGCAATGATCGGCGTGTCCTGCTGATACAGCGCGCGCAGGGTTGCGCCGAACTCCTGATAACTGCAATCGGCGCCCTCGACCCGCCCGGCGAGGCCATGGATCTGCGCCGCTGGATAGACTTGTTGAACGCGACGGGCCGTGGCCAGGCTGCCCTGACCGAGAATGACAATGGCTGGCGTTGATTGAGTCATCAGCCTTGCCACCGTTCGCCGGGCACGATGATCAGCGAGAAATACGGCGAGGACATCGGCTCGACCTGATCCATCGGCACAATCTTCTGATTGGCCATGGTCGCGCGTTCGACATACAGCGCACGCTCGGCCAGACCGAGTTCTTCGAGCACCTGACGGACTTTCGGGAAGTTGCGCCCCAGCTTCATGATCACGGCGGCGTCGGCATCGGCCAGACGGCGTTTCAGTTCTTCATGGGGCAACACGCCGGAGAGCACCGACAGGCTCTGATTGCGATACACCAGCGGCGCGCCCAGCACTGAAGCGCCGCCGAGCATCGAACAGACGCCCGGCACCACTTGCGCTTCATAGCGCGTGGCGAGGCGATCGTGCAGGTACATGTAGGAACCGTAGAAGAACGGATCGCCTTCACAAATCACTGCGACGTCGCGACCGGCATCCAGGTGTGCAGCCACCGTTTCGGCGGCTTCATCGTAGAAATCGCTGATCACCTGTTCATAGGAGAGCGGCGCCGGCAGCGCTTCGGTGGTCACCGGGTAGACCAGCGGCAGCAGGTTCTGCGCTTCCTGCAAATGGGCTTCGATGATGCCGAACGCATTGCCCTTTTTGCCCTTGGCGACGAAGTACGCGACCACCGGCGACTCACGCAGCAAACGCAGGGCCTTGACGGTAATCAGTTCCGGATCACCGGGGCCGACGCCCAGGCCAATCAAACGTCCTTGAGCCTGCATCATTCGATCTCCGTGGCGAGGGCATTGACGGCAGCCGCAGCCATGGCGCTGCCACCGAGGCGACCTTGCATGATCACGAACGGCACGCCACGGCTGTCGGCGGCCAGTGCCGCTTTCGATTCGGCGGCGCCAACGAAGCCCACCGGGAAGCCGAGGATCAGCGCCGGTTTCGGTGCGCCGGCATCGAGCATTTCCAGCAGGTAAAACAGCGCGGTCGGCGCATTGCCGATCACCACAACGCTGCCTTCCAGGTGCGGACGCCAGAGCTCCAGTGCGGCGGCGGAACGAGTGTTGCCCAGTTCACGCGCAAGTTCCGGCACGCTGTCGTCGCGCAAGGTGCAGATCACTGGGTTATTGGCCGGCAGACGTGCACGGGTCACGCCTTCGGAGACCATCCGCGCATCGCAGAGGATCGGCGCGCCAGCGGCGAGCGCCTCGCGTCCGGCCTTGCCGGCCCCTTCGGAAAATTGCAGACCGTCAATGGCCTCGACCATGCCGCAGGCGTGGATCACCCGCACCGCGAGTTTTTCCAGATCGGCCGGGATTCGCGCGAGATTGGCCTCGCTGCGAATGATCGCGAAGGAGTTGCGATAGATCTCCTGACCGTCGCGGATGTAATCAAGCATCAAGGGGGCTCCGAGCGCGGACGTCGAGCAATATCGCCGCCGCTTCAATAGTAAGGTTGCGTGCGTGCAGCGCGCCGAAACCCGGCTGCGTTGCATCGCGAAAATAGAGGTCGTAATGACCGGGGCTGACCGCCAGCAGGGTCACCGGCGCACGATGGGCGGCGGCACAGGAACGCGGGCAACCGCTCAGGTGCACACTGACGCCCGATGGCAGCAGCGTGGCCAAATGGCGCGCGTCCTGTTTTGTGTCAGCGAGGCCTTTGCCGCATCCGCTGGCACCGGTGCAGGCGATCAGACGGGTCAGCGCTTCGCTGGTGCGGGTCAGCAGGTTCGACTGTTCAAGCGCCTCAAGCACAGTCGCCGCGTCGGCCGTTTCAACATTCGGCAGCAGCAGGCTTTGCCATGGGGTGAAGCGCAGGCTGCCGTCACCATACTGGCGAGCCAGTTGCGCCGCCGCGCGCAACATCGCCGGATGAAGACGCCCGAGCGCTGGCACGGCGCCGATGTAGACCCGTCCCGAGGTATTTTGCGGATGAACACCAATGTGCAGATCTTGCGCAACGGCGCAGCGCTGCCAATCGCCGATCGGCTCGATCGGCAAGCGCGTTTTCAGTGCGTCGAGAAAGGCCGGCATCGGCCGTTCATCGAACAAATGCCGCATCCGTGTTTGCTCGGGGCGGGCCAGTTGCAGGAACAACTCCAGCACAGCGACCACCAGCCCATGGCCATACTCCGCCGCCACCGCACCGATGGCGCGATCTGTCGGGCATCCGGCCAGGCCAAACGCCCACAATCGTTCACCGTCGCGCTCGAACGCCGACAACCACAGGTCATGCGGATGTTCGAGCATCGCCAGCGCTTCGCCACCGTCCAGTTGCACGGCGAATTTGGCGCTCAACTCATGAAAGCGTGGATGGCTCTGCAAAGTGTCGAGGATCTGCTCGGCCAGTGCGCGGGTATCGACGCGCATCTGCCGATCGATGCCGGCAGCCGGGCTGAGCATCAGGTTACGCACGTCATCACCGGCGGCGGTGCGAGGGCCGAGCCCGGCGGCGAGCAGACGCTCGATCAGCGCAGCGGATTGCTCACCGATCCCGCGAATCTGCAGATTGGCCCGGTTGGTTGCCTCAATGGCCCCGCCAGCAAACTGCTCGGCGGCCTCGGCCACCGCGTCAGCCTGATCGGCGCTGATCGAGCCGCCATTGAGCTTGATCCGGCAGATGCCGCCATCCAGCGCCTGGACGATACGCAGCAACCCCGGGCAGGCCGAGGGGCGTAAGGCGGTGGACATCGGGCGTTCGTTCAAGGGGCGGACCGGCTGCGTGGGAAAGGCGCTTCGCGGGCGAAGGCGCGGTATTATGCCTGCTTTGTCCGGTGGCATGAAAAGTCTGCCCGTCGGAACGGCGTGTTTAGAGGAATATAGATGTCACCCTGGCTGACGGTAGTGGGAATCGGTGAAGACGGCTTCAAGGGCCTGGGCAAAAACGCCCGGCGTGCCCTGATGGGCGCCTCGCGGATCGTCGGTGGCCAGCGTCAACTGGATTTGCTGCCGGTGTGTATTCGCGGCGAGCGGCAGTTGTGGCCGAGCCCGTTTTCTCTCGCGCCGGTGCTGGAGCAACGTGGCGAAGCAGTCTGTGTGCTGGCCAGCGGTGATCCGATGTTCTACGGCGTCGGTGCCAGCCTTGCCCGCCAGGTGCCGAGCGAGGAGATGCTGATTCTGCCGGCACCGTCGTCCTGCTCACTGGCCGCCGCACGTCTCGGCTGGCCTTTGCAGGACGTGGTGACGCTGTCGCTGGTGGCCCGACCACTGGCCGCGCTCAATGCCCAATTGTTCAGTGGCGTGCGGCTGTTGTTGCTGAGCAACGACGGCCAGAGCCCGGCGGCGGTTGCGCAATTGCTCCGCGAGCGCGGTTTCGGTTCGAGTCGCCTGAGCGTGCTGGAACATTTGGGGGGCAGCGCCGAGCGTCGCGTCGACGCTAGCGCATCCGAGTGGGATGACCCGTTGATTGCCGATCTCAATGTGATTGCCATCGAATGCCTCGCCGATTCCGGCATTGGCGGCCTGTCGCGCCTCGCCGGGCTGCCCGACTCGGCATTCCAGCATGACGGCCAACTGACCAAGCGCGACGTGCGCGCCATCACCCTCGCCCGCCTCGCCCCGACACCCGGCGAACTGCTCTGGGATGTCGGCGCCGGCAGCGGTTCGATCGGCATCGAGTGGATGCGCGCGCACCCCAGTTGCCGCGCCTTGGCCATCGAAGCCGATGCCGGTCGCCAGGAGTTGATCGAGCATAACCGCGATGCGCTGGGCGTGCCCGGCCTGCAGCTGATTCGCGGCAAGGCTCCGCAAGCATTGGCCGGACTGGAGCGCCCGGACGCGATTTTCATTGGCGGCGGCGTGACCCGTGAAGGCGTCTTCGAAACTTGCTGGGAACACCTCAAACCCGGTGGCCGACTGGTCGCCAACGCGGTGACCCTGCAAAGCGAAGTCACCCTGATGAGCTGGCGTGAACGTTACGGTGGCGAGCTGACGCGCATCCATGTTGCCCAGGCGCAGCCGCTCGGCGAGTTCGATACCTGGCGACAAGCGTTGCCGATCACCCTGCTCGATCTGGTCAAACCCCTCGATGCGTGACGAAACCGCCGAACAACCCGCACCCCTGCGCAGCGGCCTGACCACCGGCAGTTGCGCCACCGCCACCAGCCTCGCCGCCGCACGCCTGTTGCTCGGTGGGCTGTCGGCCGATGCCGTGCAAATTGTCTTGCCCAAAGGCAAGCAGGTGCAGATGCGCCTGGAGTTCTGCCGATTGACCGAGGACGGTGCCGAGGCCGGCACGATCAAGGATGCCGGCGACGATCCCGATGTGACCCACGGCGCCCTGTTGTACACGCGGGTGCGGCTGATGGCCGAGCCGGGCATTCGCTTCAATGCCGGTGCCGGCGTGGGCACCGTGACCCGGCCGGGACTGGTGCTCGGCGTCGGTGAGCCTGCGATCAATCCGGTGCCACGCAAAATGATCAGCGATCACCTGACACTGCTCGCCGCCGAGACCGGTTATGCCGGCGGTTTCGACGTCACGGTCAACGTCGAGGGCGGCGAAGCGCTGGCACTGAAAACCATGAACCCGCGCCTGGGCATTCTTGGCGGGCTGTCGATCCTCGGCACCAGCGGCATCGTCCGGCCGTTCTCCTGCGCGGCGTACATCGCCTCGATTCATCAGGGCATCGATGTGGCGAAAACCAACGGCTATCTGCACATCGCCGCCTGCACCGGCAACGCCAGTGAAGACACCATGCGCCGGGTCTACGATATGCCGGAAATCGCCCTGATCGAAATGGGCGACTTCGTCGGCGCGGTGCTCAAGCATTTACGCAAAGTACCTGTGGATAAACTCAGTCTGTGCGGCGGCTTCGGCAAGATCAGCAAACTGGCCGCCGGGCACATGGATCTGCATTCGCGGCATTCGAGTATCGATTTGCCACAACTGGCGGAGTGGGCCGCCGCGATTGGCGCCGATGAGGCGTTGCAGCTAGGCATTCGTGAAGCCAATACCAGTCAGCAGGCGTTGGCGATGGCCAGTGCGGTGGGGATCGCGCTCGGCGATGAGGTCTGTCGACATGCGTTGAATTTCGCCCGCAGCGTGGTGCCGGCGCAGGTGCAGGTCGAGGTGTTTGCGATTGATCGTCAGGGCGGCATTGTCGGGCATGCCGGAGGTTTTGCATGAAGCGGATTCTGCTGCTGGGCGGCGTCACGGAAGCGCTGGCGATTGCCCGCACGCTCGGGCCGGAACATATCTATAGCTTGGCGGGCGTTGGCCGGGTACCGACGGATCTGACCTGTCAGGTGCGCGTCGGTGGCTACGGGGGCGCTGAAGGTCTGGCGCAATTCATTCGCGACGAAGGCATCGACCTGCTGCTCGACGCCACGCATCCCTATGCCGCACAGATCAGCCAGAATGCCGCGACCGCCGCGCGACTGACCGACATCCCCTGCTGGGCTTTGCGCCGCCCGGCGTGGCAGCCGCAGCCCGGTGATGACTGGCGCGAAGTCAGCGACTGGGCCGAGCTGATCACTGCGCTCAAGCCTTTCCGCCGGCCGCTATTCACCCTTGGCCGCGAACCGCTGCAACACCTCGATGAAATTCCAGCGGAGCAGTTCTGGACCCTGCGCGCCCTCGACGTCTACCCCGGCAACGAACGCTGCGAAGTGATCGGCGCACGTGGGCCGTTTCTGCTGGAGGAAGAGCGCGCACTGTTCGAGCGGCGGCAGATCGATGTGTTGATCAGCAAGAACAGCGGCAGCACCGCCACTGAGCCGAAGCTGGAAGTGGCGCGCGAGCGTGGAGTGCCGGTGATTGTGTTGAAGCGACCGGGGTTGCCGGGGGTTGACCGGGAGTTTCTGTCGCTTCAAGAAACACTTGCTGCGTTGGCGGAGTTCATCTCATAGGGCAAGATCCACAGCTTGCATGATAGGTAACCTATTTGTTACCTTCAGGGCTGGCCGTGATCACACTCGAAGAATATCTACAAGAAGACGAATCAAGCCCATTTGGTCGGTGGATCTCCACTTTGAGCGTGCAGGCTGCACTGTAGGTCTCAAATGCCATGGTCAGGTTGGAATTGGGCAATACTTCCAATATCAAATGGTTCGATGGCTTGGGTGAATACAAAATCAATTGGGGGCCAGGGTACCGGATCTACCTCATACAAGAAGGAAAACGTCTGATCATTTTGTTTGGTGGCGGCGACAAATCGACTCAAAAGAAAGACATCAAACAGGCGAAAGCCTTGATAGCCGAATTCCGAATTCCGAATTCCGAATTCCGAATTCGAAAAAAAGCTGAACAGAACCGGAGGTAATTGATGGTTCTCACTCGTAGCTACAAACATTCAATCGCAGAACGCGCCCAACGTGATCCGGAGTTTGCTCAAGCATTACTGGATGAGGCCGCGACTCTGTTCCTGAATGGCGAGCCAGAAATGGCCAGAATAATTCTGCGCGATCTCGTCAATGCGACTGTCGGCTTCGAGGAGCTCGCAAGGGAGACCGAAAAACCGAGTAAAAGCTTGCATCGAATGCTTTCAGCCAAAGGCAATCCGAGCATGGATAACCTGGCCAAAATATTTTCGGTAATCCGCGCTACGCTTGGTGTAGATATGCAAGTTCATGCCGTACCCGCGAATTGAGTGAGTATGACGAGTTCGCTGCGACACCAAACCGCACGACGCTTTTTTACTTATCGGCCCTGATCAGGCTAAATAGCCGCGCCTGATCGCCCACCCAATGGATCTGTCCCATGAACCGACACCGGCTGGCAATTGCCTGGATCGCCTGCTTTGCAGTGCTGTTCAACATGCTCGCCATGCCGATGACCGGGGCGATGGCGCAGGCGGCCAATTCACCGGCCGAGCAATTGCTCTGGAGCAGTTTCTGCACCGGCAGCGGGACCAAGATGGTGGCGATCAACATCGGCACCACCGAGCAAAAAGCCCCGAGCAACGACACCCATTCGAACATGCAGCATTGCTGGTGCTGCTCGGGCTCGGCGCCATTGGTGGCGCTGCCGGGGCATTCGCCGCAGCTGTATTTCGCCCGCTACGAAAGCAATCGCAGCGTCGCGCCCGCCTCGTTGCAAACACCCACGCCGCGCCAGCAATGGCCGAGCCTCAATCCCCGCGCCTCCCCTCTGGTTTGATTTGTTCGCGCAATTGACCTGCGTTTCAAATCGTTCTGGAGAACTGCCATGTTGAACAAATTCATCGTAATCGCTGCGCTGCTGCTGCCGGCGTGCTTTGCCCATGCTCACGAATACAAGGCCGGCGAACTTGAGATCGCCTACCCGTGGTCGCAAGAGTTGCCGCCGAACGCGCCAACCGTTGCTGCCTATTTCATCATTCACAACGCCGGCAAGACGAACGACCGCCTGCTCAGCGTCGACTCGCCGATTGCTCCAGAGGCGCAACTGCACGAACACGTCATGCAGGGCGATCTGATGAAGATGCAGCAAGTGCCTAGCGTGGAAATCCCGGCCGGCGGCAACGTGACGTTTGCGCCGATGGCCTATCACGTGATGCTGCTCAACCCGACCGATCGCAGCCTGCTCAGCGACGGCAAACGCTTCCCGCTGACCCTGCACTTCGAGAAGGCCGGTGACGTCACCGTCGAAGTCTCGGTGCAGAAGAAACCGCCGGAAACCAAGCAGGCTCACGCGCACGCTCAGTAAGCCCTCCGGCAGACTCCGCCCATGCGCCCGCTGAGCGCCAGGCCGCCACTGCAACGCCGTCAGACTGAAACGCTGACTCGCGGCAGCTGGATCGCCCTGTTCGCCATGTTGATGATCTTCATCGGCCCACTGATTTCTCAGTCGATGCCGATGGATCAACACGCCTCGACATCGATGCCGATGAGCATGGACATGTCGATGGACATGCCGGGCATGGATCACAGCGGCCACGACGCCAAGCCCTCAGCCGAACACTGCCCGCCACAATCCACGCACCATGTGTTATGGGAAAAATGCGGCTATTGCAGCCTGCTGTTCAATTGCCCGGCACTGACCGGCGGTGGTGACTTCGTCGCCTTCAATATCCCGCCGCTGAACACCTTCACCCCGCCCTCGCCACGCCTGGGCCACGCCCGGCAGACCTTCTTCCCCGGCGCCCGCACCCGCGCCCCGCCCATCGCCGCGTAAACACGCACCTTTGATTGCACACGGTTGAGAAGACAGCTCGAGGCTGCCGGCCGTGTCGTTTACGACTGTTTGATGGAAATTGTCATGTCCAGGTTTGCTGCTGTTCCACGCTCGGGTTCTGCCCCGGCGTCCTTCGCTTTGAACGAATCGCGGATTCGTTTCAGGCACGCTACCGCCGTCCTTTGCGGCGTCCTGCTGTCCCCGCTGGTGCTGGCCGATGATCACGCCGGCCACAACGAAGAACTCAGTCCGACGGTGGTCACCGCGATCGCGCCGAGCTCGCCGCTGACCATCGTCACCAATCCCAAGGACCCGCGCCAACCGGTGCCGGCCAGCGACGGCGGTGATTATCTGAAGACCATTCCGGGCTTCGCGCTGGTGCGCAATGGCGGCACCAACGGCGATCCGGTACTGCGCGGCATGTTCGGCTCACGTCTGAACATCCTTACCAACGGCAGCATGATGCTCGGTGCCTGCCCGGGTCGAATGGACGCACCGACCTCGTACATCTCGCCGGAGACCTACGACCAACTCACCGTGATCAAAGGCCCGCAAACCGTGCTTTGGGGCCCGGGCGCCTCGGCTGGCACCGTGTTGTTTGATCGTGAACCGGAGAGCTTCGGCGAACTCGGCACGCGGGTGAACGCCAGCGTGCTGGCTGGCTCCCACGGACGCTTCGACAAGGTCGTCGACGCCGCTGCCGGCGGCCCGTTGGGCTATGTTCGCGTGATCGGCAACACCGCGCATTCCGACGATTACCGCGACGGCGATAACGACATCGTCGCCTCGCGCTACGACAAGTGGAACGGTGACATCGCGGTAGGCTGGACCCCGGACGCCGACACCCTGATCGAACTCACCGCCGGCAAGGGCGACGGTGAAGCACGCTACGCCGGACGCGGCATGGACGGTTCGCAGTTCCTGCGCGAAAGCCTCGGCCTGCGTTTCGAGAAATCCAACATCACTGACGTGCTGGAGAAACTCGAAGCGCAGGTCTACTACAACTACGCCGACCACGTGATGGACAACTACACCCTGCGCACACCGTCCGGCACCGGCATGATGGCAGGTCCCATGGCCTCCAACGTCGACCGCCGCACCCTCGGCGCGCGGATCAAGGCGACCTGGCGCTGGGCTGATATTCAACTGATCACCGGCCTCGATGCGCAGACCAACGAACACCGTCAACGCAGCGGCATGGGCATCGATACCTACAAGAATCAGCCGTACACCAAGGACGCCGACTTCCATAACTACGGCGTATTCAGCGAGATGACCTGGTACGCCGCCGACCGTGATCGCCTGATCACTGGTGCCCGCGTCGACCGCGCTTCGGCCAAGGATTATCGGCAGACCTCTGGCTCGGGAATGATGAGCCGCCCCAACCCGACCGCCGACGATACCCGCGCCGACACTCTGCCGAGCGGCTTCATCCGCTACGAGCATGACCTCGCCGACAGCCCGACCACGCTCTATGCAGGTTTGGGTCACGCTCAGCGCTTCCCCGATTACTGGGAGCTGTTTTCGCCCAAGTCCGGCCCGGCGGGATCGGTCAACGCGTTCGATTCGATCAAACCGGAAAAAACCACGCAGCTGGATTTCGGCGTGAACTACAAGAGCGCCGAACTCGAAGCCTGGGCTTCGGGCTACGTCGGTGTGGTTCGTGACTACATCCTCTTCGACTACACGCCCGGGATGATGGGCATGAGCACCTCGCGCGCCGAGAACATCGACGCGCGAATCATGGGCGGTGAACTCGGTGCCGCGTACAAACTCACCGATCACTGGAAAGCCGATGCGACCCTGGCCTACGCCTGGGGCAAGAACAGCAGCGATGGCAAAGCGCTGCCGCAGATGCCGCCGCTGGATGCACGCTTCGGTCTGACCTATACCGAAGACAACTGGAGCGCCGGCGCACTGTGGAGGGTGGTTGCCGCACAAAACCGTATCGACCAGAACAAGGGCAACGTGGTCGGCAAGGATTACGACAAGAGTTCGGGCTTCGGCGTGTTCTCCCTCAACGGTGCCTATCGGATCAACAAGAACTGGAAGGTCAGCAGCGGCGTCGACAACCTGTTCGGCAAGGCATACGCCGAACACCTGAACCTGGCGGGCAACGCCGGATTCGGCTACCCGGCCAACGACCCGCAAGCGATCAATGAACCGGGGCGCACGCTCTGGACCAAGGTCGACATGAGTTTCTAACAAAAAAAGTCAAAAGATCGCAGCCCGCATGCACCCCTGTAGGAGCTGCCGAAGGCTGCGATCGCTTGATCTAAAAAAATTCGCCCAGCGGAGCACACGTGATGAAACAGCCCAAACCGAATTTCTACAACCTGGCCTGGCGTTGGCATTTTTACGCCGGTCTCTTCGTCGCCCCCTTCATGGTGATGCTGGCCTTGACCGGCATCATCTACCTGTTCAAACCGCAGCTCGATTCACTGATGTACAGCAGCCTGCTCAACGTCCCGGCCGGCCATCACACCGTCTCGCCCGATGACCTGCTGCAACGGGTGAAGAGCGCTTATCCACAAGGCCAGGTCACCCAATACCTGCCACCGGTCAACGCCGAACGCAGCGCGCAATTCGTCGTGACCAACGCCGGCCACGAACTCAACGTATTCGTCGATCCATACCACGGCGACATCCTTGGCGAACAGGATGCCAAGCAGAACCTGCAAGCCATCGCCCGCGCCATCCACGGAGAATTGATGATCGGCACCGTCGGTGATCGGCTCATCGAAATGGCCGCCGGTTGGGGCGTGGTGCTGGTGGTGTCCGGGTTGTTCCTGTGGTGGCCGCGCGGTCAGGCCGCAGGCATTTTGTGGCCACGGCTGAACAGTCGCGGTCGTGTGTTGTGGCGGGATCTGCACGCGGTCACCGGTTTCTGGGGCGCGACATTGCTGCTGGTGATGTTGCTCAGCGGCATGACCTGGACCGGTTTCTGGGGCAAGCAATACGCGCAGGTGTGGAACGTCTTCCCGGCAGCGATGTGGGACAACGTGCCGACCTCCGACGTCGAAGCCCGCAGCCTCAACAGCGCCACGCGCCAGACCGTGCCATGGGCGATGGAAAATACGCCGATGCCGATGTCCGGCGACCACGCCGAACACATGGCCCACGGTGGCGCCAACGCAGGCCCGGCAGCACCGACCATCAGCCTGCAAAACGTGCAGAACATCGCCACCGGACGCAACGTCGAACCTGGCTACAGCATCACGTTGCCGACCACCGCCACCGGCGTGTTCACCATCGCCGTGTTCGCCGATGACCCACGCAACGACGCCACCCTGCACGTCGATCAGTACACCGGTAAAGTGCTCGCCGATGTGCGTTTCGAGCAGTACGGCACCGTCGCCCGCGCCACCGAAATTGGCGTGATGCTCCACGAAGGCAAAATGTTCGGCACCTTCAATCAGATCGTTGTGCTGCTGATCTGCCTGATGATTCTGCTCAGTGCCGTCAGCGGCGTGGTGATCTGGTGGAAGCGCCGGCCACAGGGCAAATTCGGCGTGCCGCCGCTGCGCCATGACCTGCCGAAGTGGAAAACCGGCGTGCTGATCATGCTCGCGCTGGCGGTGATGTTCCCGCTGGTGGGGGCTTCGCTGGTGGTGGTGTGGTTGCTGGATCGCCTGCTGCTGTCGCGCCTGAGCAGGCAAACCGAGTCCGCCTCGACCTCATCCTGATCCACCCCATGTAGGAGCTGCCGAAGGCTGCGATCTTTTGATCTTGTTTTAAGAGCAAGATCAAAAGATCGCAGCCTGCGGCAGCTCCTACACATGATTTTTCGCGCCCCAAAGTGGCGCGACCGCATGCACCAACGCGCCCTGCGCGTCCCTTCGTGGTGCAGCGCAAAACCGCGCAACCGCTCTAACACGACATTTTCCTGCCCGATCCCGACCGGGCACAGCCCTTGCAAAACACACCTTCAGTCGTCCGCATCTGCCAACCATAAAAAACTTTAACGTTCATGGAGATCGCACAATGAAGCGTCGCAGTTTGATCAAGGCTTTCACACTCTCGGCATCGATTGCCGCGATGGGCATGACCTGGACTGTCCAGGCCGCCGAGACCATCAAGGTCGGGATTCTGCATTCGTTGTCCGGCACCATGGCGATCTCCGAAACGTCGCTCAAAGACATGGCGCTGATGACCATCGACGAGATCAACGCCAAGGGCGGCGTCAACGGCAAAATGCTGGAGCCGGTCGTGGTTGACCCGGCATCCAACTGGCCGCTGTTCGCCGAAAAGGGCCGGCAGTTGCTGACTCAGGACAAGGTTGCCGTGGTGTTCGGCTGCTGGACTTCCGTGTCGCGTAAATCGGTGTTGCCGGTGTTCGAAGAGCTCAACGGCCTGCTGTTCTACCCGGTGCAATACGAAGGCGAAGAGATGTCGCCGAACGTCTTCTACACCGGCGCCGCGCCGAACCAGCAAGCGATCCCTGCTGTTGAATATCTGATGAGCGAAGAAGGCGGCAGCGCCAAACGCTACTTCCTGCTCGGCACCGACTACGTCTACCCGCGCACCACCAACAAAATCCTGCGTTCGTTCCTGCATTCCAAAGGCGTCGCCGACAAAGACATCGAAGAGGTCTACACGCCGTTCGGTCACAGCGACTATCAAACCATCGTCGCCAACATCAAAAAATTCTCGGCCGGCGGCAAGACTGCGGTCATCTCGACGGTCAACGGCGACTCCAACGTGCCGTTCTATAAAGAACTGGCCAACCAGGGTTTGAAAGCTACCGACGTACCGGTGGTGGCGTTCTCGGTCGGCGAAGAAGAACTGCGCGGCATCGACACCAAACCGCTGGTGGGCAACCTCGCGGCATGGAACTACTTCGAATCCGTCGAGAACCCGCAGAACAAGAAATTCGTCGCTGACTGGAAAGCCTACGCGAAGAAACACAACCTGCCGGGCGCGGACAAAGCCGTGACCAACGACCCGATGGAAGCCACTTACGTCGGCATCCACATGTGGGCGCAAGCGGCTGAGAAAGCCAAATCCACTGACGTCGACAAGGTGCGTGAAGCGCTGGCCGGGCAGACGTTTGCGGCGTCATCGGGCTACACGCTGACCATGGACAAGACCAATCACCACCTGCACAAACCGGTGATGATCGGCGAGATTCAGGCTGATGGTCAGTTCAACGTGGTGTGGCAGACCGAAGGGCCGATCCGTGCGCAGCCGTGGAGCCCGTTCATTCAGGGCAACGACAAGAAGCCGGATTATGCGGTGAAGAGCAACTGAGTCACTGGATGTCGGGCTGACGAGGATTATCTGCCCGACACAATCCCCCTGTGGGAGTGAGCTTTTGTGGTGAGGGGATTTATCCCCGATCGGCTGCGAAGCAGTCGCGAAATCAGTCGACGCGATCAATCTGATACACCGCGACTGCTGGATTAGGGGCTGCTTCGCAACCCATCGGGGATAAATCCCCTCGCCACAAAAGCTCGATCCGACAATGTCCGCGTCAAGGCGACTGACTATGCCCACTGCTCTCTACCGCTTTATCTGTGCCATCGCACTGTTGCTGCCAATGCTCGCCCATGCCGGCGATGCCGGCGATGCCGAAGACTTTGTCGCGGCCAATCCCGTGCAACAGGCCAAACTGCTGGAAACCTGGGCCGCGCAGCCCGACCCGGCGCGTATCGAGTTGATCAGCGCCCTGCAACAAGGCGAGCTGACCATCGACGGCCAAGTGAAAACCCTGCGCCTGAACAATCGCCTGCGGGGTCTGATCGACACCGCGATGGCCAGCCATCAATTGCTCGCCGCCGACGCAAAAATCCGTCTGACTGCCGCGCAGCAATTGCAGAAAAGCGCGAAACCCGCGCAGTTGAAATTCCTCGACCAGCAACTCGCGGGCGAAAGAGATGAAAGCGTCCACGCCGCCCTGAGCCTGGCGCTGGCCAATCTGCAACTGGTCGATACCGACCCCGCCGTGCGCCTTGCGGCGGTGAGATTACTCGGCGAAACCGGCGATCCACTGGCGCGTACTCGCCTCGAAGGTTTGCTCGAACCCGGCGTCGAAGCCGATGCCACTGTGCGCACCGCCGCCGAAACCAGCCTTGCTCAAGTCAAACGCAAACTGCTGATCGGCGAGATCCTCGGTCAGGCCTTCAGCGGCATGTCCCTCGGTTCGATTCTGTTGCTCGCCGCTCTCGGTCTGGCGATCACGTTCGGCCTGCTCGGCGTGATCAACATGGCCCACGGCGAGATGCTGATGCTCGGCGCCTACTCGACGTATGTGGTGCAGTTGATGTTCCAGCGCTACGCACCGCAAGCGATTGAGTTCTACCCGTTGATCGCGCTGCCGGTGGCGTTCTTCGTCACGGCGGCGATCGGCATGGCACTGGAGCGCACGGTGATTCGTCACCTCTACGGCCGACCACTGGAAACCCTGCTCGCCACGTGGGGCATCAGCCTGATGCTGATTCAGCTTGTGCGTTTGTTGTTCGGCGCGCAGAACGTCGAAGTCGCCAACCCGGCATGGCTGTCCGGCGGCATTCAAGTGCTGCCGAATCTGGTGTTGCCGTACAACCGCATCGTCATCATCGCGTTCGCACTGTTCGTCGTCGTACTGACCTGGTTGCTGCTGAATAAAACGCGCTTGGGCCTCAACGTCCGCGCCGTCACCCAGAACCGCAACATGGCAGCTTGCTGCGGTGTGCCGACCGGTCGCGTCGACATGCTCGCCTTCGGCCTCGGCTCGGGCATCGCCGGCCTCGGCGGTGTGGCGCTGAGCCAGATCGGCAACGTCGGCCCGGATCTCGGCCAGAGCTACATCATCGATTCATTCCTGGTGGTGGTACTCGGCGGCGTCGGCCAGTTGGCCGGTAGCGTGCTCGCAGCATTCGGCCTGGGAATCGCCAACAAGATTCTCGAACCGCAGATCGGTGCGGTGCTCGGCAAGATCCTGATCCTCGCGCTGATCATTCTGTTTATCCAGAAACGTCCGCAAGGCCTCTTCGCACTGAAAGGACGGGTGATCGACTGATGAACCAGCCTCTGCTTGTTACCGCTACACAAAAGGCCGGGCCGAAAATCACCATCGCGATTGGCGCGGTAATCCTCGCCCTGTTGATTGCCCTGCCGCTGCTGTCGTTGTTGTCGCCAGAGAACGCGCTGCACATCTCGGCATACACCCTGACGCTGGTCGGCAAAATCCTCTGTTACGCCATCGTCGCACTGGCGCTGGATCTGGTCTGGGGTTACGCCGGTTTGCTCTCGCTGGGCCATGGTCTGTTCTTCGCCCTCGGCGGTTATGCGATGGGCATGTACCTGATGCGTCAGGCTGCTGGCGATGGCTTGCCGGCGTTCATGACCTTCCTGTCGTGGAGCGAATTGCCGTGGTACTGGACCGGCACCAGCAGCTTCCTCTGGGCGATGTGTCTGGTGGTGCTGGCGCCGGGTTTGCTGGCGCTGGTGTTCGGTTTCTTCGCCTTCCGCTCGCGGATCAAAGGCGTGTATTTCTCGATCATGACCCAGGCCCTGACCTTCGCCGGCATGCTCCTGTTTTTCCGCAACGAGACGGGATTCGGCGGCAATAACGGCTTCACCAATTTCCGCACGATTCTCGGTTTCGGCATCACTGAACCGGGCACCCGCGCGGTGCTGTTTCTGGCCACGGTGTTGTTGCTGGTAGCGAGCCTGTTCATCGGTTGGCGTTTGGCGCAGAGCAAGTTCGGTCGCGTGCTGACCGCGTTGCGCGATGCGGAAAACCGCTTGATGTTCTGCGGCTACGACCCGCGCGGTTTCAAGCTGTTCGTGTGGGTGTTGAGCGCAGTGTTGTGCGGTCTGGCCGGCGCCTTGTATGTGCCGCAAGTGGGCATCATCAACCCGAGCGAAATGTCGCCGACCAACTCGATTGAAGCTGCGGTCTGGGTTGCCCTTGGCGGGCGCGGCACGTTGATCGGCCCGCTGCTCGGCGCCGGTGTGGTCAACGGCATGAAGAGCTGGTTCACCGTGGCGTTCCCGGAATACTGGCTGTTCTTCCTTGGCGCGCTGTTCATCGTCGTGACGCTATACCTGCCCAAAGGCGTGATCGGCCTGCTGAAGAAACGAGGTGAACAATGAGAGTCACAGCGAGCGCTGAATTCATGTTGGAACCGGCCTTCTTTCCCGTGGAGCCAAACAAGGACGCCGGCACCAGCCGCGACTCGATCGGCCTCGGCCAACGCGTCGGCCCGGGCCTCGACACGCGTCACGGCACGATCCTCACACTGGAAGACATCAGCGTCAGCTTCGATGGCTTTCGCGCGCTGAACAATCTGAATCTGTACATCGGCGTCGGCGAACTGCGCTGCATCATCGGCCCTAACGGCGCGGGCAAAACCACGCTGATGGACGTGATCACCGGCAAGACTCGCCCGAGTCACGGCGAGGCGTGGTTCGGCGAAACGCTGGATCTGACGCAAATGAGCGAAGTGCAAATTGCTCAGGCCGGCATCGGTCGCAAGTTCCAGAAGCCTACGGTATTCGAGGCTTTGAGCGTGTTTGAAAACCTGGAGCTGGCGCAGAAAACCGACAAGTCGGTGTGGGCCAGTTTGCGTGCGCGGTTAAGTGGTGAGCAAAAGGATCGCATCAGCGAGGTGCTGGAGACGATTCGCCTGACCACCTCGGTCAATCGCCCGGCAGGGTTGTTGTCCCACGGGCAGAAGC
Source organism: Pseudomonas sp. PB103 (assembly GCF_009764635.1). NCBI lineage: Bacteria > Pseudomonadati > Pseudomonadota > Gammaproteobacteria > Pseudomonadales > Pseudomonadaceae > Pseudomonas > Pseudomonas sp. PB103. The sequence goes on from NZ_RWIL01000044.1 coordinate 43,276, forward strand.
AGTTTCTCGAGATCGGCATGTTGCTGATGCAGGACCCGCAACTGTTGCTGCTCGATGAGCCGGTGGCGGGGATGACCGATGCAGAAACCGAGTTCACCGCCGAGTTGTTCAAGAGCCTGGCGGGCAAGCATTCGCTGATGGTGGTGGAGCATGACATGGGGTTTGTCGGCTCGATTGCCGACCATGTCACCGTGCTGCACCAGGGCAGCGTGCTGGCGGAAGGCTCGCTTGAGCAAGTGCAGGAAAACGAGCGCGTGATCGAGGTTTACCTCGGTCGCTAAGGTTTGCGAATACAAAACCTGTGGGAGCTGGCTTGCCAGCGATGAGGCCGGCACATCCAACATTGATGCCGACTGATCCACCGCTATCGCTGGCAAGCCAGCTCCCACAGGGTTCTGTGGCAAGAGAAGGAATTTGGACATGCTGCAAGTCGACAAGCTGCACCAGTATTACGGCGGTAGCCACATCCTGCGTGGCCTGTCTTTCGACGTGAAAGTCGGCGAAGTCACCTGCCTGCTCGGCCGCAACGGCGTCGGCAAGACCACCCTGCTCAAATGCCTGATGGGCCTGCTGCCAGCCAAACAAGGCGCAGTGAACTGGGAAGGCAAACCGATCACCACGTTCAAGCCGCATCAACGGGTTCACGCCGGAATTGCCTACGTGCCGCAGGGCCGGGAAATCTTCGGGCGCCTGACCGTGGAAGAAAACCTGTTGATGGGCCTGTCGCGCTTTCCCGGCAGTGAAGCCAAAGAAGTGCCAAGTTTCATTTATGAATTGTTCCCGGTGCTGCTACAAATGAAGCAGCGTCGCGGCGGTGACCTCTCCGGCGGTCAGCAACAGCAACTGGCAATTGGCCGCGCACTGGCCAGCCGTCCGCGTTTATTGATCCTCGATGAGCCCACCGAAGGCATTCAACCGTCGGTGATCAAAGAGATCGGCGCGGTGATCAAGAAACTCGCGGAACGCGGCGACATGGCGATTCTGCTGGTCGAGCAGTTCTACGATTTCGCCGCGGAGCTGGCCGATCAGTACCTGGTGATGTCCCGGGGAGAAATCGTGCAGCAGGGTCGCGGTGAAAATATGGAAGCCGAGGGTGTGCGCGGGCTGGTAACGATCTAGTACAACGAACTAATCTGTAGCTTCCTAACGATAATTACACACCATGAATTCGACTGTTGCACCTGCCCTGTTTACCCCGAGCTGGCACGCCGAGCTGGAACTCGCTTACGCCCGTTTCGGCGATTGCACACGTCCGGTCATGCGCCGACACCTCGGCCCGCTGCGGGTGCAAAAACACCTGTACGCCGAAGGCCCCGAAGTCTGCCAGCACATCATCGTCCACCCGCCGGGCGGGATTGCCGGCGGTGATCGTCTCGATATCAGCGCCCGCGTCGAACCAGGCGCCTGGGCACAGATCACCAGCCCCGGCGCGGCCAAGTGGTATCGCGCAGGCGGGCCGGCCTACCAGAAGCTCGATTTGAAAGTGGCTGCCGGGGCGACGCTGGAATGGCTGCCGCAGGAAACCATCGTCTACAGCGCCGCCCAGGCTGAGCTGAGCACGTCAATTGATCTTGAAGGTGATGCGCGGCTGTTTTACTGGGACGTGGTGGCGTTGGGTCGCCCGGCCAGTGGCGAGCGCTTTGATCGCGGACATTTTCAGGCGCATCTGGATATTCGCCGCGACGGCCGATTGCTCTGGCATGAGCGCCAGCGCATTGTCGGCGGTGATGGTTTGCTTGATTCGCCGATCGGGCTGGATGGCCATCCGGTGTTTGCGACGTTGTTGGTCACCGGTGAGGTTGAGGCTGAATTGCTCGAGCGCTGCCGCTCACTGGGCCACGACGTGCGCGGGGATTTGACCCAGTTGCCCGGCCTGTTGGTTGCTCGTTGCCTGGCAGGCGAAGCGCTGTTGGCACGCGCCTGGCTCATCGATTTATGGCGCTTGCTACGCCCGGTGCTACTGGACCGCGAAGCCCAGCCACCCCGAATCTGGAACACCTGAAATGCATTCCCCTGTAGGAGCTGCCGAGTGAAACGAGGCTGCGATCTTTTGATCCTCAACAGCAAGATCAAAAGATCGCAGCCTGCGGCAGCTCCTACAGGGTGTACGACATTATTTTTAACTGCCGATACTGGATTCCCACAATGGACCTGACCCCACGCGAAAAAGACAAGCTGCTGATCTTCACCGCCGGCCTCGTCGCCGAGCGGCGTTTGGCGCGCGGCGTGAAACTCAATTACCCGGAAGCCATGGCCTACATCTCCGCTGCGCTGCTCGAAGGCGCGCGTGACGGTCGAACCGTCGCCGAGCTGATGCACTTCGGCACTACCCTGCTCAGCCGCGAACAAGTGATGGAAGGCATACCGGAAATGATTCCGGAGATCCAGGTTGAAGCGACGTTCCCCGACGGCACCAAACTGGTCACCGTCCACCAACCGATCGTCTGAGGCCGCGCCATGACTTACTCCATTCGCGATGCCCTGCATGCCGATCTGCCAGCGATCCGCGATATCTACAACGATGCCGTGCTCAACACCACAGCGATCTGGAATGAACAGGCCGTCGACCTCGGCAACCGCCAGGCTTGGTTCAGCGCGCGTCAGGCCCAGGCCTATCCGATTCTGGTGATCGTCGACGCCGACAACACTGTGCTCGGCTACGCTTCGTTCGGTGACTGGCGGCCGTTCGACGGTTTCCGTCACACCGTCGAACACTCGGTTTACGTACGTAGCGACCAACGCGGCAACGGTCTCGGCCCGCAACTGATGATCGCGCTGATCGAACGGGCGAAGACCTGCGGCAAGCACGTGATGGTCGCCGCCATCGAAAGTGGCAACGCCGCGTCGATTCGCTTGCACGAGCGAGCCGGTTTCATCACCACCGGGCAGATGCCGCAAGTCGGCACCAAGTTCGGCCGCTGGCTCGACCTGACCTTCATGCAACTGACCCTCAATCCTGGCGCGGAGCCGCCTGAAACCATCAAGGAGTGACACCGATGAACGCCGCCCAACTGCGCCGCGTCAACGCTGAAAGCTTTGCCCATTATCGTCAGGGCCTGATTGATCTGCTGCTGGACGCAGTGGGTTATGGCGCCAGCGTCGGTTTCATGGCCGATCTCGATGCGGTACAGGCGCGCGCGTATTTCGATGAAGTTCAGGACAACGTCAACAAGGGCAGCGTGCTGCTCTGGGTCGTGGTCAAGGACGAAGAAGTACTGGCCAGCGTGCAATTGGGGCTCTGCCAAAAGTCCAACGGACTCAATCGTGCCGAGGTGCAAAAACTGCTGGTGCGCGAACACGCGCGGCGTCGCGGTCTCGGTCAACAATTGATGAGCGCGCTGGAACTCGAGGCGCCCAAGCACAAGCGCGGCATGCTTTACCTCGACACCGAGGCCGGCTCTCCCGCCGAAGATTTCTACAAGGCACTGGGTTACACCCGCGTGGGTCAGATTCCCGATTACGCCTGCGACCCGAACGGTACCTATCGACCGACTGCCCTCTATTACAAGATTCTGCAAGGAGCCCAGCGATGATTCCTGGCGAGTACCAGATCCAGCCCGGCGACATCGAACTCAACGTCGGCCGCCGCACTATCAGCCTGAAAGTCGCCAACAGCGGCGACCGGCCGATTCAGGTCGGATCGCACTATCACTTTTTTGAAACCAACGACGCGCTGGCGTTTGATCGCGCGGCCAGTCGTGGCATGCGCCTGAATATTCCGGCGGGGACGGCAGTGCGTTTTGAACCGGGGCAGAGTCGTGAGGTGGAGTTGGTGGATTACGCCGGGCATCGGCGAGTGTTCGGGTTTGCCGGAAGAGTCATGGGTGATCTCTGACATCTGCGTGCACCGCTGCCCCTCACCCCAGCCCTCTCCCGAGGGAGAGGGAGCCGATCACCGATAGCCGAGCCACCGCGAACAGTCCCCTCGCCGGAGCTGATCACCGATAGCCGACCCACCGCGAACAGTCCCCTCTCCCTCTGGGAGAGGGCTAGGGTGAGGGTCTATGGCTCACCACTATTTTCCTGAAGGACGCCGCATGAAGATTTCCCGTCAAGCCTACGCCGACATGTTCGGCCCCACCGTCGGCGACAAGGTGCGCCTGGCCGACACCGAACTGTGGATCGAAGTCGAAAAAGACTTCACCACCTACGGCGAAGAAGTGAAATTCGGTGGTGGCAAAGTCATCCGTGACGGTCAGGGCCAAAGCCAGTTATTGGCCGCCGAAGTGGTCGACACGCTGATCACCAACGCACTGATCATCGACCACTGGGGCATCGTCAAAGCCGACGTCGGCCTCAAGGACGGGCGCATCGCCGCGATCGGCAAGGCCGGTAACCCGGACGTGCAGCCCAACGTGACCATCGCCATCGGTGCCGGCACCGAAGTGATCGCCGGCGAGGGCATGATCCTCACCGCTGGCGGCATCGACACGCACATCCACTTCATCTGTCCACAGCAAATCGAAGAAGCGCTGATGAGCGGCGTTACCACCATGATCGGCGGTGGCACAGGACCTGCCACCGGCACCAACGCCACCACTTGCACCTCGGGCCCGTGGCATCTGGCGCGCATGCTCCAGGCCGCCGACGCCTTCCCGATGAACATCGGTCTCACCGGCAAGGGTAACGCCAGCCTGCCGGAGCCGCTGATCGAACAGGTCAAGGCCGGGGCCATCGGGCTCAAGCTGCACGAAGACTGGGGCACCACGCCGGCAAGTATCGACAACTGCCTGAGCGTCGCCGACCAATACGATGTGCAGGTGGCAATCCACACCGACACCCTCAATGAGTCCGGCTTCGTCGAAACCACCCTCGGCGCGTTCAAGGGCCGCACCATCCACACCTATCACACCGAAGGCGCCGGTGGCGGCCACGCACCGGACATCATCAAGGCTTGCGGCTTCCCTAACGTGCTGCCAAGTTCGACCAACCCGACCCGCCCGTTCACCCGCAACACCATCGACGAACACCTCGACATGCTGATGGTCTGCCATCACCTCGACCCGAGCATCGCCGAAGACGTCGCGTTCGCCGAAAGCCGCATCCGTCGCGAGACGATTGCCGCCGAAGACATCCTTCACGACCTCGGCGCGTTCTCGATGATCAGCTCCGACAGCCAGGCCATGGGCCGCGTCGGCGAAGTCATCACGCGCACCTGGCAGACCGCCGACAAGATGAAAAAACAGCGCGGCCCCCTGCCGCAGGACGGCGCAGGCAACGACAACTTCCGCGCCAAACGCTACATCGCCAAATACACGATCAACCCGGCGATCACCCACGGCATCAGCCATGAGGTCGGTTCGATCGAGGTCGGCAAATGGGCCGACCTGGTGCTCTGGCGTCCGGCGTTTTTCGGCGTAAAACCGACGCTGATTCTCAAGGGCGGGGCGATTGCTGCCAGCCTCATGGGCGACGCCAACGCTTCGATCCCGACGCCGCAACCGGTGCACTACCGGCCGATGTTCGCCAGTTACGGTGGCTCGTTGCACGCCACCAGTCTGACCTTTATCAGTCAGGCGGCAGAGGAAGCCGGACTGCCCGAAGCATTGGGACTGAAGAAGAAAATCGCTGTGGTCAAAGGTTGCCGCGACGTGCAGAAAACCGACCTGATCCACAACGATTACCTGCCGAACATCGACGTCGACCCGCAGACTTATCAGGTCAAGGCCGACGGCGTATTGCTGTGGTGTGAGCCAGCGGAAACATTGCCGATGGCGCAACGCTACTTTCTGTTCTAGCCAATAAGCCTATCGATGTGGAGGCGCTCATGCGCCTCCACAATGGTTTACGGCTGAACCGTAAACGGCGGATATACCGTCTGCAGCTTCGCCCGATCAATCGCTTTTTGCGTCAGGTTTTTCTCCAGTGTCTGCAAGGCTTCGAACTGGGTGATGTCGTCCTCATTCTGCAGAGACAACAGCAACTCATCGAACTCTTTGCGGTAGGTTCGCTTGAGGAAGCGCTGCCACAATGGCTGTTCAAGAATTCGCGGCGCCAGCAACTCGCCCTCCTCCAGCGCGATCACTCGCTGGTAGGCGTCCTCGATCATCTTCTCGGTGACTCCGGCGATTTTGCGGAACAACATGCCGCGCGATTGCCACGGTAAATCCAGACGTTCGGCCAGATCGGTCATGTAGGCCAGATGCACTTCCACCTCATCGATAGAGCCCGTCACGCCGTCGACGTTCTGACGACGAAACGTCTCCCCGGCCTTCAACCGATCGGCGACGCGCTGTCGGGCTATCTGACCCAATTCATCGAGCCGTGATTTGCCACGGGCCAGTGCGACCAACTCGGCTTCGACCAGATCGGTGTTGATCAAACCGTACGCTTCATGAATCAACACCTCGACGCCCATGGCATTGAAAAACTGCGCACCGGCATCGGCACAGGTTGTCGACGCGACGGCCTCGGCGAAAATTTTCTCGCGCAGCGCGGTGTTCTCGTTCATGGCGAAAATCATTCGCCAGACCTTGGCCGTGAGATCGGTTCTGTAGGCTGGGTCCGTAGCCCGGAAGTCGGCAGACGCCGTGAGTTTGCGTAGTTCGGTGAAGAACGGCTCGGAACCGAACTCATCTTCCACTTCATCCCAGAAAGGCTGGCGTGCATTCCATTCAGCCTCACTCATGCCTGCATCCCAGTAGGAGCTGTCGATGGTGCCGCGCGACGGATAGGGACGGTCCGGGTCGAGGCCGACAGACTCGATGTACCGCTTGAGCTTCTCGAGATTCTCTGCAGACAGATGGAAGGCGTCACGGCTGACGTTGGTTCGCGCGATCAGTTCGGCGTATATCGAACCTGGCGCAACGTCCGGAAGCTCGCTGATCTGATTGAAGCGCAAGTCCAGATACAGATTGCGCGGACGTTGCTTGGCAAACAGCCCGATCGGCCAGGTGTCGATACCGGTACTGTCCAGGGACAGTATCAGCAAGGCCGGCATTTGGCTGATGTCCGGCACTTGCCCAAGTGGATTGCCATCAAGCTTGAGCACATGCAACCGACTCATTGCGCGCAACCTCGCGGCGCTTTCAGCGGTCAGCGAGATCTGATTGTCCGAAAGCGTCAGCACGCGAAGGTACGCCATGTTGCTGATCACCTCTGGAAAATCGCTCAAGCGGTTCTTCCACAGATCGAGGTCGCGCAACTGACGAAAGCTGCCAAGAAAATGTTGCTGGTCGCTGAAAATCTGGCCGTTCTGCAGGCTCAACGAAGTGACATGATCGAAACTGGCGGTGAGCCGGGGCATCGTCAGCAGATGACGATCCATCGGCAGGCCATTGAGTACCAACGCCTGCGCGCGGATCACTCCCGATGCCGGGGGGCCGGCAGGGCCGGTGCGTTGCCAGCATTGGCGCAGAAGCTGATAGACCCGGTTGCGCGACGTCCACTCCGCCACGCCTTCGGGGCTGAAGCGATAGGCCAGGCTCATATCGTTCAACCAGCGCTGGAACGCCAGGTTGAACCTGCTGAACTCTTTTTCCAGCGCCGCTACACGCATTTCCATCACGTTGGCGCCGAAGCCGTCGAGCAGGCTTTCCACCTGTGCGTCCGTGAACGCGGGATACAGCGACCCCACTCGGCGCTTGAGCGCTGACCAATCTTTAGGACGAAGCGGATAACCTTGCATACCGCCACGCAAGCGCATGTTTTCGGGATCATAAGCGGGCTTGCGAACAGGATTTTCCAGCAGCACCTGTTCGAATTGCTCGTGACTCAGTGGCGAACGCTGAATCGCCTGTTTCAGCAAGCCCCCCTGAAAAATGTCGAAACCCAGCGCCTGACGCTGGGCATCGGGCAAGGCGTGCAGTACCGCGCTGTAAAGATCCTCGGCACTGTGCAACTGCAATCCTTGTTCATCGCGTGCACTGTAGAGGCCGTCCTCATCAGCGATCAGCACTTTGCGAATCGGCGCATCCGCCGCGCCAACGCTGGCCTGCAACCGGCCGTCGAAAGCAAGCTCGCGAATGTCGATGCGCACTTGCGCCGACCAGCCCGGCAGGCTCTCCATCGAACGCAGCACCAGGCGATGGCTGTCCGTACTCTCCAGTTGTTCCAGGTACAAACCTTCGTAGGCGCGATTCAGACGAACCTTTTCACCCGCCGTGCGCAGTTGCTGACGCAGCTTGAGGACGACCTGCCCGCTCTCCTCGAACACCCGCACACTCTGCGGGTCGGCGTCCTTGAGCACTTGTTCGATCACACTGCAGGGTAACTCGGGGTAATCGCTGTGCAATCTGCGCACACGCATGTCGGCGGAAACATCCGAGGTTTTGTACTGCGACTCGAACACCCGTGAAGCACGCTTGGTGGCACGCTGCGCCAGCGCTTCACGCAATGCCTGGACACGCACGGTATTGTCGGTGGAGATGGCGCGGCCGAGCAGCGCTTCGATTTCCGGCTCATCCAGAAACGCCAGTACCCGGCCTTCAAGATTGCCCGTCTGAATGTCTTCCTGGCTGACGATAAGCGTGTCGACCGCAGCGGCGTTGGAGTTGCCGTAGGTGATCGAGTCTCGACCGGTCGGCAGCGGATCTTTCAGGGTGATGGCTTTTGCCTCGGGCCAGAGCGGCAACTCAGTCAGCAGTCCCGGCAGATAACCGCTCAGGTGATCGCTGATGTGGCCGTTGCGGATCTGTTCACCGAACTGGCTGATCGTGGCATAGAGATCGAAGCGATTAAAGGTATCGGTCAACAAGGGCGGCGGCAGTTCATGTTCGACATGCAGGCGGCGCAGCACACCGTCATCGATACCGCTGACCTTGAGCACTTGTGCCAGCGTTGATTCACTGCAGGTGGCGGCCAGCGGATTGAGACGGCGCAACAACTGAATCTGTTCCCACTCAAGCGGACGTTCGACTTCGCTCTTCCAGGCGCCCGCCCGGTTGTGCTCGACCCGTGGCGCATAGGCGTCGGCTCGCGTCGGGTGTTGCATGCGGAACTGGCCGTTGAGTGGATCCTCCTTCACCACGTACTGCCTGCCCTGCAGGTGCAGCACTTTTTTTCCTTGATGCGGATACAGCCCGGACTCGTCAGCCCAAGTACCGGCAGGCAGCGCCAGATTGTGCGCATAAGGGGCCAGATCGGAGTTCCACATTTTCATACGGCCATCGGCCAGGGGCACCGCCTTGAGGTTGTCGACAAAAGACGAAGGTTTAATGGCTACAGCGCCTTTGGGCAGAATATGCCCGGCGCTCATCAAGGCCAGTTGCGCAAAGTTGAGGATGACGCTGTTGATGTGCGCGCACGCCTCTTCCTTGTCACCGTGACTCCAGTCCTCGATGCCCTCGGCAAATTCGGCCAGCAACTGGGCGACCATCACCCCGAGCATTACCTCGCCGACGCCCGGTACCAGCATCACGACGAAGTTGAAGATGTTCCAGCCATAGTCCAGATAGCTGATCAGTCGGTTCCAACGGCTTTTAGCATCTTCATCCCCCGTAGGCACAGCGATCAGTCGTGCATCGCTGATCGACTTGTCGCGTTTGCGCAGGTACAGGTGCTCCCAGAGACCGCCCCGGATCGGCACGGTGATCGGTTCCGCATGGGGGGTTTCAATCGGTGTCTCCCGCCACCACGGTCCCATGTCGAGAGGCTCGCGCTGATGCCAGGTGATTTCCTTGAGACGCTCATTGACCCGTCTGAAAAATTTCGGTTTGTCCTTCTGCGCCACAAACCGACTGAAAAACTGTTGATAGGATTTTTCCAGCAACTGCGTGGCCAAGGCTTTCATGAACACGGTCAGCGACGGGTATTCCTTCAATGGATGCAGCGGATCATCCGGGATGTAGGCAACCAACGGCCCATTCAGAATACTTTGATCGTAGAAGTCGTTACGCCGGGACATTTCGTCAGTGACAGCACTGGGTCCATTGGCGAATACATCACTGAGCACTTTGTATTTTTCATACAGATTATCGTTGAGACCGGGGATACGCCGCGACCAGTCAAACAGGAACTGAAGTTCTGGCGATACAAGCCCCAGCAGGAATTTCTCGATCTCGTTTTTTTCTGCAACGGCACTGAACAGCACAATACCGGACAACTCCAACCCCATGATCCGCAAACGATGCGCCTTCAACGCACGCCCGTGAAAGCTGATCGATCGTTGTCCGCTGATCACGTCGCTGATGACGGCCTGAGCGTGCATGCCCAGATCGGCGTTCATTCCGGCAATGGCCGCGGCGACTTCCAGCGCGGACTTTTCCACCGCCACCGATTGCGTTCTCAATGTCGCTTGCTTCGTCACATCGTCGGGCAGCAACAACGCCTTGAGGTGTTGCTGATATTGCGCGCCAATATCCAGCGAGCGGCAGACGCTGGCAACCTCACCGACCGTGATAGCGTGCTGCACAGGCGCGCCGTCAGCGTCGGCGACGTACACACCGGAGCCGCTGCGAAAGTAGCCGTCCTCGGTTTCCGCCTGTTCGAAGTTGTGCAACGCCGCGGCCAGCAACGTGGAGTGCTGCGAGCGCGTGGCCCCTCGGTCGATGCCGAAAATGATTTTGACCGGGACGTAAAGCCTGAGCATCGTCGCGTCGACGTCCAGATCGACCTTCAATTGGCTTTTCAGGGCCTCGGTCAGCAAGGGCCGGGCAAAGTCTTCGATGTTCTGTTCAAGGTGCTTCAGGGAGGCATCGACGTCCCCCTGAAGCTGCCAATGGCTGTGTACCAGTTGCTGCAAACGCACGCGGCCTGCTGCTGGCCATGACGAATACTGTTTTGCAACGTTGAGGTTCGCTTCCAGCGATTGAAGCCGATGGGCCGGAGCCTGTTTGATAGCCTCTGGAATAAGCCCGATTAATACATCGTGATGCGGGCCGTTATCTGTCGAAACTGTGTTTGTCACAATATCCATATTGAGAACCTCGTCATCCAATAACTGGCGCTCAGATTACGGATGACGAGAAAAAACAAAAAACCAAAATCCTGCTCAAGAACACGCTGAAAAAGCCATAACCGCGCAGTTATTAAAGAGCCGAAAATACATATGTACCGCACTAAAAAAAATCCCCCGGGAGCCGGGCACCAGCGGTCGTGTATTTCTCGCCAGAGAGGCTAATATGCGAATCGCCGTCCATCGATTCATACGCAGGTAACCGCTTATGCGCCTTTCCGAATTCATCGTATGCAACGTGGATCCCATCGTCGCGGAGTGGGAGCAGTTCGCCGCCTCTATCACTCCCGCTGCCGATTACATGGACGCAGAAGGCCTGCGTGATCACGCCAAAGCCATTCTGTTGGCCGCCGCCCGTGACATGAACAAACCGCAGAGTGCCGACGAACAAGCCGCCAAAGCCAAGGGCGAAGGCCCGGAGAAAACCCCAAGCCTGGATCAGGCCGGCGCCAGCCATGGTGAGTTGCGCCACATCGCGGGCTTTGATCTGGTACAGATGACCTCAGAGTTTCGTCATTTGCGCGCCTGTGTGATCCGCCGCTGGGTCGACAGCCTCAAATCACCGGACATGACTTACTTTCAGGACATGATTCGTTTCAATGAAGCCATTGATGAAGCGCTGGCCGAGTCGACGGCGGCGTACGCAGAACAGGTCAACCGTTCGCGGGACATCTTTCTGGCGATCCTTGGCCATGACCTGCGCGCGCCGCTGCAAGCGGTGAGCATGTCCACCGAGTTGCTATTACGCAAAGCGGCGCTGGAAGGCGAGGCGCTGACCTGCGCCCACAACATCAAGCGCGGCGCTCGGCACATGGCCGCGATGGTCAGTGATTTGCTGGAGTGGGTGCGCAGTCGCCTCGGCAAAAGTCTGCCGATCGAACCCGCCCCGATGGATCTGGCCGAAGCGGCGCGAGCGGCGATTGCCGAGGCATGTGCCGGCAACCCGAATTGCTCGCCAGTGCTGCACATTCACGGTGATACGCAAGGTATGTGGGACGCGGGGCGCATCGACCAATTGCTGCAGAACCTGATCGGCAATGCGTTGCAGCATGGCTCGAACACGCAACAGGTGACGCTGACGTTGCAGGATGAGGCGGACGCGGTATGCCTGTCGGTGCACAACTTCGGCACACCGATTCCGGAAGACGCGCTGGCGACGATTTTTGATCCGTTGGTACGCAGCGCCGATGAAGCACTCGGGCAGCCTTCGACCAGCTTGGGGTTAGGCTTGTTTATCGTCAGGGAAGTGGTCAATGCCCATGGCGGGACGATTGAAGTCAGCTCGAATGAGGCTGACGGCACACGGTTCAGCGTGGTGTTACCGCGAACCCTGTAGGAGCTGCCGAAGGCTGCGATCTTTTGATCTTGTCTTTAACAAAATCAAAAGATCGCAGCCTTCGGCAGCTCCTACAGGGGGTTATTCGATGACCAGGCGTGCCAGGCGTTGTTTGAGCATGCGGTTTTCGGCTCGCAACTCATGGACTTCTTCGAGCAGATCGAGCGCCAGCGCCACACCTTCCCACTCCAGCTCCAGATCGCGCCGCAGCTTCGCGGCGCGTTTGGCCAGGGCCAGTTCGTAGTCGGTGAAGCGCCATTCCCGGGGCTGCGCACCCAGAGGTTCGAGGATGCCGTGTTCGACGATTTCGATCACGTAGACGTCCGACAAATCGGCCGCCTCACAGAATTCTGCCAAGTCCAGTTGAACGATCAGGGGGCTGCTCATGATGGGCTACTCCGTCGTCGAATTCAGAAGTTCTCTCGCGGATTGAAAGCGGCTTTCTTCGCCAGTTCCTGCCACAGTGCCTTGACCTCATCGTCGGACGTTTTCGGCATCACGGCTTTGAGCTGGACGAACAGATAACCGCGCTCACCCGCCTTGTTTTTCAGGCCATGGCCTTTGGCGCGCATGCGCTGGCCGTTCTGGCTGCCGGCCGGGACTTTGAGGTTGATCTTGCCGGTCAGGGTCGGCACGGCCACCTCAGTGCCCAACGCCAGTTCCCACGGCGCCAACGGCAAGGTGATGATCAGGTTTTCACCTTCAACATCGAATTTCGGATGCGGCGCAAAACGAATGGTCAGGTACAGGTCGCCATTCGCCCCGCCACCGACGCCCGGTGCGCCCTGGCCTTTGAGGCGGATGCGCTCGCCATCGGTCACGCCCGCCGGAATCTTCACATTCAGGCTCTTGCTGGTGTTGCTGACGTGCTGGCCGTTGGCGTTGTATTGCGGCACCTGGAAGGTGACTTTCTTCGATTCGTTGGCGAGCGTCTCCTCGAGGAAGATCGGCAGTTCCATTTCCACGTCTTGCCCTCGGCGCCCTGCACTGCGTTGTTGCCGACCTTCGCCGCCACCGAAACCGGGGCCGCGATTGCCAAAGATTGAACTGAAGAAGTCCGAGAAATCGCCAGTGTCCTGACCGCCGCCACCAAAGCCGCCACGGCTCTGCCAGCCCGGTGGCCCCTGGAACGGCTGACCGTGCTGACCATAACGACGCAGCTCGTCGTATTCGGCACGTTTGTCGGCGCTTTTCAGCGCTTCATAGGCTTCCGACGCGTCCTTGAATTTCTCCTCGGCGTCTTTTTCTTTGCTGACATCGGGGTGGTATTTGCGCGCCAGCTTGCGATAGGCAGCCTTGATTGCCTTGTCGTCTGCTGTCGGTTCCACGCCGAGGATCTTGTAATAGTCTTTGAAGTCCATTGAAGGAATCACCATCCGTTATCGATTTCGCGCCGATGCCCAGCATGCGCCGATTCGCGCATGCCAGGTTGACCGATCTCAAAGTTGTGACCGGGTGGCGCAGCAGAAGTTTATCGGCAGTGGACGGCGGTTCTTGTGACCGCCGGTGGTTCTGCCGGCCCATGCCAGCAAGTTTGGGGCAAAGTCGGAGCTTTCAAGGCAGTTTAGTCGTGAAATAGCAGATGACCGGCCTTCGAATCTGGCGCGCACTGACATACACTGCGCGGCCGTTTTTTTGACCGGAACCGAAAGACATGAAAGACGCCTCTCCAGCCCGTGCCTGCGGCATCGACTTCGGCACGTCCAACTCCACCGTCGGCTGGCTGCGCCCCGGCATGGAAACGATGATCGCGCTGGAAGACGACAAGATCACTCTGCCGTCGGTGGTCTTCTTCAACATCGAGGAACGCCGCCCGGTTTACGGTCGTCTGGCGCTGCACGAGTACCTGGAAGGCTACGAAGGCCGGCTGATGCGCTCGCTGAAAAGCCTGCTCGGTTCCAAGCTGATCAAGCACGACACCAGCGTTCTCGGCACCGCAATGCCGTTCAAGGACTTGCTCGGTCTGTTCATCGGCCAACTGAAGAGCCGTGCCGAAACTGCCGCCGGTCGGGAATTCGAGCAAGTGGTGCTCGGGCGTCCGGTGTTCTTCGTCGATGACGATCCGCTGGCGGACCAGGAAGCTGAAGACACTTTGGTCGACGTGGCGAAGAAGATTGGCTTCAAAGAGGTCTCGTTCCAGTACGAACCAATCGCTGCGGCTTTCGACTACGAGTCGACCATCGAAAAAGAAGAGCTGGTGCTGATCGTCGACATCGGCGGTGGTACCTCCGACTTCTCGCTGGTGCGCCTGTCGCCCGAGCGTCGTGGTTACGACAACCGACACGATGACATCCTCGCCACCGGCGGCGTACACATCGGCGGGACCGACTTCGACAAACAGCTGAGCCTGCAAGGCCTGATGCCGCTGTTCGGCTACGGCAGCCGCATGAAGAGCGGCGCCTACATGCCGACCAGCCACCACATGAACCTGGCGACCTGGCACACCATCAACTCGGTGTACTCGCAGAAATCCAGCCTGGCGCTGGGCAGCATGCGCTACGACATCGAAGACACTGGCGGCATCGATCGCCTGTTCAAGTTGATCGAACAGCGCGCCGGGCACTGGTTGGCGATGGAGGTTGAAGAAACCAAGATTCAACTGACCCACACCGACAGCCGCCATGTGCCGCTTGATCGCATCGAGGCCGGGTTGAGCGTGGAGCTGAGCCGAGCGTTGTTTGAATCGGCGATCGATGCGCTGCTGGAGCGAGTACGCGGCAGTGTTACGCAGCTGTTGAACGATGCTGGCGTGGCGGTCGATCAGGTTGATACGGTGTTCTTCACCGGCGGTTCGAGCGGGATTCCGGCGCTGCGTAACAGCGTCTCGGCGATGCTGCCGAATGCGCGGCATGTTGAAGGGAACATCTTCGGCAGCATTGGTAGCGGCTTGGCGATTGAAGCGATGAAACGCTACGGCGCCATGAACTGATCTGATATCGAGTTGCCCCTATCGCTGGCAAGCCAGCGATAGCATTAGATCAGGCAATACTGCCCCCTCTGTTACACCATCCCGCCCAGCTTCAACTCACTCTTCAGATACGCGTAATAAATCGGCCCCGCCACCACCCCCGGTAGGCCGAACGCGGCCTCGAACACCAGCATCGCCAGCAACAACTCCCACGACTTGGCACTGATCTGCCCGCCGACAATGCGCGCATTGAGGAAGTATTCGAGCTTGTGGATAACGATCAGATAACCCAACGCCGCCACCGCCACCCAGATCGACAGCGACAGGCCGACGATGGTGATCAGCGTGTTGGATATCAGATTGCCGATTACCGGCAGCAGACCAAGCAGGAAGGTCAGCACGATCAGGGTTTTGGTCAACGGCAGCTTCACGCCGAACATAGGCAGGATCACCGCGAGGAAGATCCCGGTGAAGAAGGTGTTGAGCAAGGCAATCTTGATCTGCGCGAAGACTATATTGCGAAACGCCTGAACCAGCAGGTGCAGACGGTCGAACAGTGCCGCCGCCAGCGGTTTGCGCTTGGTAACGTCCGGCACGCGCTGCAGGGCGATGATCGCGCCGAGCACCATGCCGATCAGCAGCGTCACAAACATGTGCGCCGCGTCTTTGCCAACCAGTTGCAGTTCGGAGAGATGCTTGCTCAGCCATTCGCCGATCGCTACGCGGAACTCACCGGCGCTGGCTGGCAGATAAGCGTCGATAAACGGCGGCAGTTGCCCGCGCGCACGATCAACCACGCCCATGAATTTATCCAGTGAGGCACCGGGGTTTTCCGCTTCGTGCAGCAGGAAACTGATCGCGCCGGCAAAGAGCAGCGCCAGCACACTGACTACCAACGTACCCAGTAGCGCCACCGCCAGCCAGCGCGCACGTCGACCTTCAATCAACCGCTGCAATTGCGGGGTGAGCATGTTGACCAGTTCGAACACCAGCAACCCGGCCAACAGGCTCGGCAACAAGCGCAATGGCAACACCAACAGCAATCCGCCGAAAATGATGATGCAACTGACCCAGAACACAACTTGACGCTCAGAAAACGTTGGCATACAGCCTCAAAACGAACGGCGTAAAAGGATTGGCAGTCTGCCAGCGTTCCGGCGCCGAAGCGAGCACAGGCCCGGGGTGCCCGTCGCGCCGAAAAGATCGCAGCCTGCGGTAGCTCCTACATTCATCTCCTGTAGGAGCTGCCGCAGGCTGCGATCTTTTGATCTTATTTTTTCTTCAGGCAATCACTCATGAACGTCTTGCGCGCATCGCCGGTCAGCGCTTTGGTTTTCGCATCGGCGTTGCAGGTTTTCATTTTTTCCTGCTGCGGGGTCAGGGCCTTGCCATCGTTGGCCGCAGGCGCTGCCTTCAGGCAAGTGCTCATAAAGGTTTTGCGTTCATCGCCCTTGAGGCTCTTGGCGGTCGCATCGGCATTGCAGGTGGTCATCTTGTTCTGTTGCGCCGTGGCGGCGAAACCCTGAGAACACAGGAGCAAACCAATCATCAACAAAGGCACACGCAACATCTTCATGGAGTTTTCTCCTTGTAGCCGCACCGAGGGGGGCGGCCTCTGCCGAAGTGTAGTCAAAGCTTGTTACACCTTCCTGCCTTCACGGTGGCTGCGTCGATACTGCTCCGGCGTGCAACCGGCCTGGCGGGCGAACATGGCGATAAACGCCGAGCCGCTGCTGTAGCCGAGGTCGAAGGCAATTTCCTGCACGCTGCGCGAAGACTCCAGCGCTTCGATTGCCGCGAGATAGCGCAGCCGCTGGCGCCATTCGCCAAAACTCATGCCCAACTCGCGCACAAATTGCCGCGCCAGCGTGCGCTCGCTGACATGCACCTGCAGCGCCCAGTGTGCCAGCGGCTGGTTGTTGCCCGGCTCGGCTTGCAGGGTTTCGAGGATCGCCAGCAATCCCGGACCGCTTGCATAGGGCAGATAGCATTCATGCACCGGCGCCTGCTGCAATTGATCGACCAACACCTGCGCCAGTCGCTGGTCGGCGTCGAGTACGGGAATCTTCACGTCACGGGCGGCGAAGTCCTTGAGAATCGCCTTGAGAATGTCGCTGATCGCCAACGTGCAGGCACGCCGGGGCAGATCGGCGCAGACCTTGGGATCAAGGCACACCGCGCGATAGTTGACCGGTTGATGGCTGTAAAAACTGTGTTCGACCTGCGGCGGCACCCACACCGCGTACTGCGGCGGCGACATGAAGCGACTGCCATCGACGTCCATGTGCAGCACCCCGTGCGCCGCATATTCCAGCGTGCCCCACGGATGACGGTGCGGTGCGGCGAATTCATGGGCGTTGAAATCGGCGTAACGGAAGTACACCGCCGACGGCAGCTCGCTGAAATCCAGCAGATCGATGTGTTTACTGTTCATGCTGTCCGGTTTCAGAGGCAGGTTGTCCGGTTCGAAGTATAGGCCTGCATCCAGACAAGGGATAATTGCGACTCATCAACGTACTGGTTTCAACTCATGCAATACGCGTTTCCGCTGCTGGCGATTTTTATCTGGGCCGGCAATACCGTGATCAACAAACTGGCGGTCGGGGCGATTTTCCCCGCCGAGATCGGTTTCTATCGCTGGCTGCTCGCCGGCTTGCTGTTCACCCCGTTCATGCTCAAAGCGGTGATCGCGCACTGGCCGCAGATTCGCCCGAATCTGGGCAAGATCTTCGTCCTCGGCGTGCTCGGCATGGCGGTGTATCAGAGCCTCGCTTACTTCGCCGCAACCCTGACCACCGCGACCAACATGGGCATCATTCTGTCGCTGATGCCTTTGATGTCGCTGGCCATGGCGATCATCAGTCTCGGTCAGCGCCTGACTGCCGGCGCATTGGTGGGCGCGGTGCTGTCGTTTGCCGGCGTATTGGTGGTGGTGTCGTCCGGCAGCCTCGGCGCATTGCTGCAGCACGGCGTGAACATGGGCGATGCGATGATGTTGATCGCGACCCTAGCCTATGCGATCTACAGCACGCTGTTGAAGAAATGGCAGCTGCGCCTGCCGCCGCTGGTGGTGCTGTACTTGCAGGTGCTGGTGGCGATTGTCGTATTGTTTCCGTTGTATGCGGCTTCACCGAAAACCGGTTTGACCCTGCAGAACATTCCGCTGGTGTTGTATGCGTGTCTGTTGGCTTCGATGCTTGCGCCGCTGGCGTGGATGCAGGCTGTGCAACGCCTGGGGCCGAGCCGGACGACGTTGTTTTTCAATCTGCTGCCGTTGATTACTGCGCTGATTGCGGCAGTGGTACTGAAGGAGCAGTTGGCGATGTATCACCTGGTCGGCGGATTGCTGACGTTGGCTGGGGTGATTCTGTCCGAGCGTTGGACGACGGCGTTAGGCCGAAAGTTAAGCGTTGCCTGATTTGGCCTTTGTGGTGAGGGGATTTATCCCCGATGGGTCGCGCAGCGGCCCCGAAATCTCAAGAACTACGACTGCTTCGCAGCCGATCGGGGATAAATCCCCTCGCCACAAAAGCGATTTAAAGGCCGGCAGCCTCTAGTCGCACCGCATGCTCGACAAACAGCCGCACCGGCTCCGCGCCCTTCCCCACCAGCCCCAGCGACTGGTTGACGATGTCGAAATGATCCAGTGGATAGTCATCGCCAATCACCGTGCCCAGATGCGAGCTGTAGCGCCCGACCATCCCGTCGCACTGCCCCGACTCACGCACGAACGTCCTGGCAAACAGTCGACAGCTGCGGTTGGTCCCATCGAACAGATTGCCGCCGCGATCGGTCTTGCCCGGCTGCAACGTCCCCGACCACGAGTAATACCGCACACCGTTGACCTCTTCCGGCCCGTGCCCGCCCCAGGTTTCGGGCAGGCCCTGTGGATAACGCTGGTTGAACAGCGCCACGCCGTCAGTGGTCAGCGACTGGTGCGAGGCGCGGATATCCACCGGCAGTTTCGGCCCGCGATAGCCGGTGTCCAATAACGCCATCAGCCACCCGATAAAACGCAGCAGCACCTCCAGCAGGCGCCCCTTGGCGCTGTTGGCCGGGTAGTGTTTTTCCAGATAATCGGCGAGTTCCGAACCATGATTGGGCCCGGCCACCGACGTCACCGAGGCGACCAGATCCGGGCGTTTCGCCGCCGCATACCGCGCCGTCAACGAGCCCTGACTGTGGCCGAACAGGTTGACCTTCTGCGCGCCGGTGTCGCGCAGGATCTCGTCGATGCGCGCCAGCAACTGTTCGCCGCGCACCTCAGTCGAATTGAGCGGCGACACCTGCACGGCAATCACCGTTGCACCACCACGGCGCAACGCTTTGACGATTCCATACCAATACGGATAAAGCACCAGCCGGATAAACCCGAGCATGCCCGGGACCAGCACCAGCGGATAACGCGTGGACATGGGCAGACATCCTTGTGGTCGGTGAGTGGATGCAAGGCCTGCAAAACGCTCGCCAAGCATCCTCCGTGATCATGACAACTCAACCACCAGCCTACTTCAGCCCCACCACCCCCGCCACAATCAGCCCGACCGACAGCAATTTGACCAGCGTCAGGCTCTCGCCCAGCAGGGCAAAACCGAGGAACACCGTGCCCAGCGAGCCGATGGCCGTCCAGATCGGATAAGCAATGCTGACCGGCAATTCACGCATGGCCAGCGTGAGAAAGTAGATGCCGCCTACCGCCGCAATCACCGTGATCACCGACGGCCATGGCCGGGTGAAACCTTCGGCGTATTTCATGCCCATGGCGAAGGTGACTTCGAATCCGGCGGCGATCAGCAAGCACAGCCAGGCCACCTAGAACGTCCGGGCGAGGTCGAGCAGACGCTGCTCGGCATCGGCCACCGACACCGCGAAGGTGCGCTCGGCAGATTCTTCGCCCTCGGCGGCGACCACGCTGATGTCGTTGATGCCGACGAAGCCCAGCGCTGTGCGCAGCCATGGATCGGCGTGATTCAGCGCCTCCAGCTCGCCACCCGGGCCGAAGCCGAAACCGCCGCGACTGGTGACGATCAAGGCTTTCTTGCCCTGCAACAGCGGCGTGTATTGGGCAACGCCGTTGTCCAGGGTGTGATCGAAGCTCAGTCCCAGTCGCACGATCTGATCGACCCAGGCCTTGAGGCCGCTGGGCACGCTGAAGTTGTACATCGGCGTGGAAATCAGCAGCAGATCATGATCGAGCAACTCGCCAACCAACTGGTCGCTGAGCGCCAGATCGGCCTGCATCGACAGTGGCCGCGCCTCGGGTTCCGGGTAAAACGCTGCCGCCACGAACGCCTCGTTTACAGCTGGAATCAGTGCCCGGCCAACTTCACGACGGGTGATGTGAGCCTGCGGATGGCGCACCTGCCAGGCGCTCAAAAAACTTTCCGCCAGACGGCGCGAAGTTGAACGGTCGCCACGCGGACTGGCATGAATCGCAAGAATCTTACTCATCTGTATATCCTCAGGACTAGAATCAAACGGCTTGTAGCTCGCAGCTTGAAGCGCGTCACTGCGTGCCTTCAAATGAGTAAAAATCAGTCGGGATGAATTTATTTCACCCATGGAGCATTGAATGTTCGCCTCGCTGCCACTGACCGCCCTGCGCGCCTTCGAATCCGCTTCGCGGCTGTTGAGTTTCAAGGCGGCGGCCGAAGAACTGTCGGTGACGCCGACTGCCATTTCCCATCAGATTCGCTCGCTGGAAGACTGGCTGGGGGTCGCGCTGTTCGAACGCCTGCCACGCCAGGTGCGCCTGACCGAGGGTGGCGAGCGGCTGTTTCGCAGCCTGCACGGCGCGCTGCTGGAAGTGGCGCAAAGCGTCGACACCCTGCGCCCGCAACGCAGCGGCAGCAGCCTGACGCTGTCGACCACCGCCGCCTTCGCGGCGCTGTGGCTGGTGCCGCGTCTGGGGCGGTTTTATGCGCAGCACCCGAACATCAATGTGCGCCTTGATACCCATTGCGAAGTCATCGACTTGCACCAGGACGCCAGCGTCGATCTGGTGTTGCGTTACAGCCTCGACGATTACCCCAACCTGTATGGCCTGTGCCTGTTCGATGAATCATTCGGCGTTTACGGCTCGCCCGAGCAAGTGGCGCTGGCCGCACGGCGTACGCCGACATTGATCAGCGTGCACTGGCACAACTCGAAGCTCTACGCCCATGGCTGGGAAGCGTGGTGTGCTAAGTCCGGCGAAAACTGGTTGAAGCCGCAGCCGGCGATCCGTGAATACGACGAAGAGCATTACGCCCTGCAAGCGGCCATTGCCGGGCAAGGGTTGGTGCTGGCGAGCAATATTCTGGTCTCGGAGAGCGTCGCCAGCGGCTTATTGGTGCCGTACAAGGGCGAGGTCGTGGTCGATGGCGCGGGTTACAGCGCGTTGTGCGTGCCGGGCCGCGAACGACATCCGCCGGTGCGGGCGTTTTTTGCCTGGTTGCGAGAAGAGGCTCTGTTGTCCGGGCTGACGCCAAGATCGCAGCCTTCGCCAGCTCCTGCAGGGGTGGTGTAAAACCGATAAAACTTTTTCCTTCGCGCATGACTCACAACTTGGGTAGCGACCACGACCGCAGAACGTGGCGCCCATCGGATTAGCCTCCAGGAGATTGAAATGAGCGACGACCTGCATCTGTCAGATGTCCAAACCCTGCGCGATCGTGCGCGCCAACACGTCGAGAACGGCGCGGTCACCGAAGGCTACAGCGCCAACCGTGAAGAGGTGCTGCGCTTGCTCAACGAATCGCTGGCCACTGAACTGGTCTGCGTGTTGCGTTACAAGCGCCACTACTTCATGGCCAATGGCGTGAAAGCCCACGTGGCCGCCGAAGAATTCCTCGAACACGCGAATCAGGAAGCCGAGCACGCCGACCGTCTCGCCGAGCGTATCGTGCAATTGGGTGGCGAGCCCGAGTTCAACCCCGACCTGCTGTCGAAAATGTCCCACGCGCAATACGTGGCCGGGAACACCCTCAAGGAGATGGTCTACGAAGACCTCGTAGCCGAGCGGATCGCCATCGACAGCTACCGCGAGATCATTCAGTACATCGGCGAGAAAGACCCGACGACCCGCCGGATCTTCGAAGACATTCTCGCGCAGGAAGAAGAACATGCCGATGACATGGCTGACATCCTGAACGACCTCTAACCCCCGATAACTGATCGTTCCCACGCTCCGCGTGGGAACGCAGCCCGGCACGCTCTGCGTGCCTTTTTAATGCCGAACGCAGAGCGTCCGTAGAGGCATTCCCACGCAGAGCGTGGGAACGATCGGTGTAGGAGCTGCCGCAGGCTGCGATCTTTTGCTCATGTCTGCCTATTTAGTCGGTTTGACGGTCACCGGCGCCTTGCCCGCCTTCATCTGCTCCAGCAACGGCGCACACTGATTCGGCTCGCCGCCACTTGGTGCCACCAGCGCCAACAGCCCCGCCGCCGGCGCTGCAATCACACCCAGGGCAACCATCCCCGCCCCACGCAACATCAGCGGCACAGCCTTCACCCCGGCGTCCGGTTTGATGAACTTGCCACGCACGTACAGCGGCGAACGCAGGGAGATCAAACGCCAGCCCTTCGATTCCGGCGTCACTGTCAGGTCGAGTTGCTCGGTGGCCATGTTCGCCGTGCCATCGATATAGATGATCGCGTTCTCGGTATCGAAGACAAACAGCTGCGTGGTCGCCAGACCGGTCTTGATATCGAAATCCGCCGCCGCGCAGTTGATCTTCACTTCCTTGTCGCCAAAGATCTTGCCGACCACGTAGTTGCCGACGTTGAGTCCGGCCAGCTCCATCAGTTCACGGCTGATCGCACCGTCGTTGATCAACATCTTCAACTTGCCGTTGGCGCCACCCAACAGCGCCGCCACCGAATTGCCACGCCCGCGGATATCGGCATCGCCATTGAGTTCACCGAAACTGGTCTTCATCGGTTCAAACGTCGGGAACAGCTCTTTGAGCTTGAAGCGGCGTGCGGTCAGTTTGGCCCGGCCTTCCATGGGCTCGGTGCGACCGTTGAGACGAATCTGCGCATCAAGATTGCCGCCGGCGACGCCAAAGCGCAGCGGCTGCAAACTCAGTTCGCCGTCGTTCAATATCAGATGGGTATAGAGATCATTGAACGGCAGCTTCTCGCTGTGGACGATGCGCTTGCCGGTGAATTCAACGTCGGCATCCATCGCGCGCCAGCGGTCAGTCTTGAATTCCTCAACCGGCAGCACTTTGTCCGCCGGTTGCTTGCTGTCGCCGCCACGGGCCTTCTGCTTGTCATTCGAATCGGCGCCGATCAGCGGCGCGAGGTCGGCAAATAACAGTTGATTAGAAACCAGCGCACCGCTGAGTTTTGGTCGCGGCTGGGTTGCGGCGTAAGTCAGGTCGCCGTGGATGTCGCTGTTACCGATCTTGCCGTTGAATTTTTCGTAGGTGAATTTCGCGCCAGCAGGGTCATGCAGTTTGGCGATCAAATGACCGTCGGTGGAATACGGTGGCGTATCGGGCAGCGTGACGCCGGTCAGCGGATAGAGATTGCCGAGGCTGTCGCCGGCCAGCTTCAAACGCAGGTCAAGGGCGCCGAGATTCATCGGGTCGGTCAGGGTGCCGGCCAGTTCGATGCGGGTGTCGCCGATCTTCGCCTGGGCTTGCAGCGGGAACGGTTTGCTCGCGTCCTGCAAGGCCAGCAGCCCGCCGATCTTGCCTTGGCCGCTGAGGCTCTGGCCGTGGTATTGGCCTTTGACCTTCAGCGCAAATGCATAGTCTTGCGGTGCGCCGCCCTTGTCCTGCGCGGTTTTCGCCGCTTTGTCACCGACGATGTCGCTGTACGGAATTGGCTTGCCCAGCGGATCGATCAGAACATCGAGATTGGTTTTCAGGGTCTGGTCATCGAGGGTGACGTGGCCCTTGTCGAAACCAATGGCGCCGATATCGACCACCCAGCTCGACGGCTCGGCGTTCGGGTCTTTGGGATCGAACTTGAATACCCAGTTGGCGCGGCCATCCGCCAAGCGTTGCAGGTCGGCGTTGGGCTCGGTCAGGTCGATGCGCGGAATCACCACGCGTTGTGCCAGCAGCGCCAATGGCGAGATGCGCAGTTCGACGCGCTTAAGGGTGACCATCTGCGGTTTCTTCGACCAGTCCGGATTGCCCAGGCTCAAATCTTCAGCAACCACGTGCGGCCACGGCACCCAGGCGCGCCAACCGCCCTCGTCGGGCTCGCGCTGCCAGATCACTGCGAGATTGCCATTGATGGCAAACGGTCGATGCAGTTCTTCCGAGACTTTGGCGTTGAGCGGCGGTTTGATCCGGTTCCAGTCGAAGAACACGATGATCAATACCAGCACGGCCAGTAGCAGCACGAGGGTGGCGAAGGTCCAGCTGAAGATTTTTCCAGTGCGCGTCATGCACAAAGCTCCTGATCACGACCACTCACCCTTAAAGAAAGCGGCGAACGGCTGAAACGGCGGGCCAAAGCGGCCCCTATGAAAACTGTGACTGGCAAAAGGCCCGCAGGTTTAACCGAAAAGTCGATTAAGACGGAAAAACCCGGGTGAATTCTGACCGGTCAGTCGAACAGCGTTACCGCGACCCGCACGCTTGCGAGGCACGAGTGAGTCGAAAATACCCACCTCGGTGCAAAACCGTCGCCCTGAAAGGCCCGATCTAGAGCCTCCCGCCAGAACAATCAATTCTGTTGATTATTACCATTGCGTTTATGAACTTTTATATCGACTTATCGAGAGTAGCATTGCCCTCGTACCCACTTTATCGCCCTCCCAAGGAGCAACCCATCATGAAACGCCAATTACTGCTTAGTCTTACCCTCTCGATGCTGGCCAGCACTGCTTTCGCCCTGCCTGCTGCCGATCAAGCCACTCCACAAGTCAAAACCAGCTACTCGGTGTTCAGCCAGACCGTGGCCGCTGATGGTTCCGACCACACCAAAGGCACCCTCGCTGAAGATGGCTACGACAAAACGCCACAAGGTCAGTCGGTAGCGGAAAACGGTCGCAACCGTCTGGAAGAAAAAGGTCTGGTCGAAGACGGCTACGACAAAACCCCTCAAGGCCAGGCTGTCGCCGAAAACGGTCGCAACCGCCTCGAAGAAAAAGGTCTGGTTGAAGACGGCTACGACAAAACCCCACAAGGCCAAGCTGTTGCCGAAGGTGGTGGTGACCGTGTGATCGAACGCAACAGCGCTGTGAGCTGAGCCCATGGTGGCCCGGAAAAAAAGCCCAATCGACGGATTGGGCTTTTGACTTTTCAGGTTCTGGTAAACGCCCCGTAAAAACCCTCGCTTTACTGCCCCGCCGTTCGACGCCGATAAAGCCGATTTGCTAGAGTGCGGCGCTTGTCCTGCCGAAGAACACACCCTGCGATGCTGCCCCGCGCCGAACAGAAGCAACAGACCCGCAACGCCCTGATGGACGCTGCCCGCCATTTGATGGAAAGCGGCCGAGGATTCGGCAGCCTGAGCCTGCGCGAAGTCACCAAGACCGCCGGGATCGTACCCACCGGTTTTTACCGGCATTTTGCCGATATGGACGAACTGGGTTTGGTGCTGGTCAGCGAAGTCGGCCAGACCTTTCGCGAAACCATCCGCCTGGTACGCCACAACGAATTCGTCATGGGCGGCATTATCGATGCCTCGGTGCGGATCTTTCTGGATGTGGTCAGTGCCAACCGCTCGCAATTTCTGTTTCTCGCCCGCGAGCAGTACGGTGGCTCGCTGCCGGTGCGTCAGGCGATTGGTCGGTTACGTGAAAACATCAGCTCCGACCTTGCATCGGACCTGACGATGATGCCCAAACTTCAGCACCTGGATGCCGAGGGCCTGAGTGTGGTGGCTGATCTGATCGTCAAATCGGTGTTCGCTACCCTCCCCGACATCATCGACCCGCCCGCTGAAGCACTGCCAGAGCATCTGACGCCGCAGGCGAAGATCACCCAGCAGTTGCGTTTTATCTTTATTGGCCTGAAGCATTGGCAGGGCCTGGGCAGTACTGAGTAAAGATCAAGAGATCGCAGCCTTCGGCAGCTCCTACACGGATTGCATTTCATGTAGGAGCTGCCGAAGGCTGCGTTCTTTTTTGCCCGCCGCAAATTGGTGCATGTAAAAACCTTCATGCACCAAAACCTTCCAAATCTCCGCAACATCTTGAAACATCCACTACGCTCCGACAGGGATTTCCTACATCTCGTCCGATTGGCAAGCCCCTTGCTCTAACCCAATCATTGTCCATAGCTGGAAGTTTCCCGATGCTGGTGATTCACCGCAGAATCGATCCTCAACCCGTCTGGGCCGCCGAGTTGCACCTGACCTTCGAAGCGCGGAGCAAAAGCCGTCTGCGCTGTTTCAGTGCCGAGGGTGAAGACGTCGGGTTGTTTTTGGAGCGTGGCCAACCGCCGCTGCATGACGGCGAATGCCTACAGGCTGAAGACGGTCGCATCGTTCGCGTCTGTGCCCGCCCCGAGCAACTGCTGCATGTCACTTGCGCCAACGCTTTTGAATTGACTCGCGCCGCTTATCACTTGGGCAATCGGCATGTCGCTCTGCAAGTCGGCGATGGCTGGCTGCGTCTGCTCGATGATTACGTACTCAAAGCCATGCTCGAACAACTCGGCGCGCAGGTCGAAGCGATCGAAGCACCATTCCAACCCGAGCACGGCGCTTATGGCGGCGGCCACCACCATTCACGACACGGCGACGAAGACTTCAACTACGCGCCGAAACTCCATCAGTTCGGCGTACGCCTGTGAATCCGGCCTGGGCGCTGCTGCGCCTGGCCAGTCCGCAATTGCCGATTGGCGGCTACAGCTATTCGCAAGGCCTGGAAATGGCGGTGGATAACGGCCGGGTGAAAAACCCGGACGACGCCCGCCGCTGGATCAGTGATCAGTTGCTGCTGAATCTGTCGCGCTTTGAGGCGCCGTTGTTGCTTGCGCATTGCCAAGCGGCGGCGGATGAAAACTGGAGCGAGTTGCTGATCCTCTGTGAAAGCCACCGCGCCAGCCGCGAGACTCGCGAGTTGCATCTGGAAAGTCGGCAGATGGGCTATTCGTTGCAGCAACTTCTCAACGGTTTGCCGGAACTCGACGCCTGCGCTCGTGACTTTCTCGATCAATGCACCGAACCGCATTTGGCTCTGTGCTGGGCGTTGGCCGCACGCGCGTGGGGCATCAGCCCGCAGGACGCCCTTGCCGCGTGGCTATGGAGCTGGCTGGAAAACCAGCTCGCCGTGCTGATGAAAACTCTGCCGCTGGGCCAGCAAGCCGCCCAGCGCCTGACCAGCGAATTGCTGCCGCTGCTGCAACAGGCGCAGCAGGACGCGAGCCGAATCAATCCCGAACACATCGGCAGCGCCGCGTTTGGCCTGTCTTTGGCGTGCATGGCCCACGAGCGCCAGTACAGCCGCCTCTTTCGCTCCTAGGAGAAACATTCATGAACACACAACCTCTGCGCGTCGGCATCGGCGGCCCGGTCGGTTCCGGCAAAACCGCATTGACCCTGGCCCTGTGTCTGGCCCTGCGCGAACGCTACAACCTCGCCGTAGTGACCAACGATATCTACACCCGCGAAGACGCCGATTTCCTCGTGCGCAATGAAGCCCTCGCCCCCGAGCGGATCATCGGCGTGGAAACCGGCGGCTGCCCGCACACGGCGATTCGTGAAGACGCCTCGATCAACCTTGAAGCGGTCGATCAACTCAATCGGCGTTTTCCGGGGCTGGATCTGATTCTGGTGGAGTCCGGCGGCGACAACCTGTCGGCGACCTTCAGCCCGGAATTGTCCGACCTGACTATCTATGTGATCGACGTCTCGGCCGGCGACAAGCTGCCGCGCAAGGGCGGGCCGGGGATCTGCAAGTCCGACCTGCTGGTGATCAACAAGATCGACTTGGCGCCGCTGGTGGGCGCCTCGCTGGAAATGATGGACAGCGACACCCAACGCATGCGCAACGGCAAGCCGTTCGTCTTCAGCAACCAGAAAACCGGTCAGGGCCTTGAAGCCATCATCGCCTTCATCGAACGCCAGGGCCTGCTGACCGCAGCCTGATTCACTGCTCAACAAGGAAGCTTATCCATGACACTCAAACGTATTCTTGGCGCGGTTGCGCTGCTGCTGACTCCGGCCTTGGCCTTTGCCCACCCGGGGCATGGCGACAGTGGCTTGATCGCGGGTATCAGTCACCCGATCGGTGGTCTCGACCATTTGCTGGCGATGGTTGCGGTCGGACTTTGGGCAGCGCAGCAGCAAGGCGCGGCGCGTTGGGCGCTGCCGTGCACGTTTGTCGGCACCATGCTGATGGGCGGCATGCTCGGTTTTGAAGGGCTGGAGTTACCGGCGCTGGAAAGCGGGATTGCTGCTTCGGTGCTGGCGTTGGGTCTGGCGGTGGCACTGGCGGTGCGTCCGCCGCTGGTGATGGCGGTGGTGGCGACGGCGGTGTTTGCCTTGTTCCACGGTGTGGCGCATGGGCTGGAGTTGCCGGACATGAGCAGCCCTTGGGCGTATGCCGCCGGTTTCGTCGCCGCGACAGCTGCACTGCATGCCGCTGGTTATGCCGTGGTGCGTTTCCTGCCTCAAGCTGCTGCACCGTTGGTGCGTCTTGCAGGTGCGGCTTCGGCGGTGACTGGGGCCTGGTTGTTGGCCGGCTGATTTTTTAGCGCCTGCTCCGGCCACATCGCTGGCAAGCCAGCTCCCAGAGGTTATTCGGTGTACGCCAATCATGTGAACACCGAAAATCCCTGTGGGAGCTGGCTTGCCAGCGATGACGGCCGATCAGACGCCAAGACTCTAAAGCCTGCCGCTCTGCTACCATGTCGCGCAATCGCCCCAGCCCGTGACGACGTCCGCCCATGCCCCACGCTTCCCGCTCCACCTCCCTGCCTGAATTGACCGCCCTGTTCGGCGCTGTGCAACAGCACTTCGTCAACGTGATCGTGCCCCTCTGGCAAGGTCCGGGCTGGAACGCCGACATGGCGTTGCCCTTTGAGGCGCTGGACGCCGCGCATCAACCGCTGCCAGCGCAACGTTATCGAGCGATGGCCTGTGCGCGCCAGCTGTATCTGTTTTCCAGTTTGATCGGGGTTGTGGATAACGCTGACGTACGCGCCGCGGCGCTGTTTCGTTCGCTGCAACGGCATTTCCATGATGCCGAGCACGGGGGCTGGTTCTACAGCATCGATGCGCAGGGCAAGCCGCTGGATCAGCGCAAGGATCTCTACACCCACGCCTTCATCCTGTTCGCCTGCGCGCATTACTGGGCAAAGTCCGGCGATCCGCTGGTCGAGTCGACCCTGAATGCGGCGCTGGAAATCATTGGGCGACGCTTTGCCACGGGTGATGGTTTGTACGAGGCCTGCCTTGATCGTGACTGGATCACCCTGGAAACCGGCCCTTTGCAGAATCCTTTGATGCACTTGGCCGAAGCCTTCCTCGCCACGCTCGCCGCTCGCGAAGATGCCCAGACCCAGACCGCGTTGCTGGAGTTATGCACAGCCATGCACAAGCGCTTCGTCGATCCGCAATATGGCGTGTTGATGGAGAAGCCGCTCGGGGCTGTGGATAACTGGTACGAACCCGGCCATCAATTCGAATGGTATTTCCTGCTCGAATCGTCAGCGTTGTTGCGTGGTTCGAAACTGCATGCAGCGCTGGATCGGGCGTTTGCGTTCACCGAGCAATACGGCGTGGTACAGCCATCCGGCGCGGTGCGGGCGATGCTCGATCTGGAGTCGGATGGACGGCCGAGGGATTCGACCCAACGGATCTGGGCTCAGGCGGAATATTTGCGTGCGCTGACCTTGCGTCAGGGCAGTGAAGCGGTGGTGCTGCGCCAATTGCAGGCGTTGCAGCAACGGTTTCTGCATGCGGGTGGCTGGTATGAGTGCCGGGATGAGTTGGGTGAAGTCAGCCGCAAGGACATGCCTTCGACCACGCCGTATCACCTTGCGACTTGCTACCACGGTCTGGCTGAATATTTACGCTGATCTCATGGCAAATGAGATCTCCTGATGAAAGGGGATCTACTGGAGTGAAGGAATCTTTGTGGTGAGGGGATTTATCCCCGATGGGGCGCGAAGCGGCCCTGAAAAAAGCGGGGCCGCTGCGCAGCCCATCGGGGATAAATCCCCTCGCCACAAAGATCCCTCACCACAACTGTGTTCTCAACAGGAATCAGGGTTACATCAGGCAATCCACTTCTTGTCGCCCGTGAAGCTGATGGTCAACCAGCGCGCCGCATCCGGCCTGCCCAGCTTCGCCGAAATCGCCTCGCGCAATGCATCCAGCTGCCCGACATTGCTCAGCGCATAGTCCGCCGGCAACACCACATGAATCTCGATAAACCGCGCCCGCCCGTGCTTCTGCACGTATGAGACGTAGTCGTCGAAACCATGTTCGACCTTCGCCTCCTCCATCACCTGACGCACTTGATCATCCAGCGTGTCCGGGGCAATCCCCAGTACATCGCGCAACGCCGGGCCAAGGATCTTGAACGCCGGCGGCAGCATGGTCAGCGCCAGCACAATGAGAATCAGCGGATCGACATACACCGCCCACTGGCCATAGCCCTGGGACTTGAGCAGCAGCGCCGCAAGGAAACTGATCAACAGGCCCACGGACAACATCGCATCCACCAGCCAACTGATGTTGTCGAACTGGATCAGGCTGGATTTGAGTTTGCGGTTACGCCGGCGCACGTAGAAGAAGTAGGCGAACTCGACCACGGTAAACACCGCAGCATAGATGATCACCAGCCCCAGTTCGATCTCCCGACCACCGTTGATGATGCCAAACACACCGTTGAGAAACGCGTAGATCGCGATCAGCAGCAGGAAACTGCCTTCGATCAGCAACACCATGGGCTCCAGATGCCAGAAACCGAACTGGAAACGGTGGTTACTTTCCTTGGCGATCAACTTGGCGGTGATCAGCATCAGGACTTTGATGAACGTTGCGATCAGCGAGAAAAAACCATCGAACAGGATGGATTGCGAACCTGAAACAAAACCGGTGATGATCCCGGCAATCGCCACCGCGAACATCAGAATGGTCGATTGTTTGAGCAGTGCCTGCTCACCTCGGTTACTCACTTTAACTCCTCGAAAAACCTTGAAAACCGCGGGGTGCGGTTGGGTTGTTGCGAGGGGAGTTTACCTTATCGCCATTTTTTGCCTGTTCTGGCCTCATCGCTGGCAAGCCAGCTCCCACAAATATCGAGCTGTTCACAAGATTTGTGTACGCCAATAAACCTGTGGGAGCTGGCTTGCCAGCGATTGGCCGTAACGCGGTGTTAAACCTTGTTACGCTCAATCGCAAAGCCAGCCCAGGTCTGGCTTACCGGCATCAACTCCAGGCTGTTGATGTTGATGTGCGCCGGCGCATTCATCACCCAGAAAATCGTCTCGGCAATGTCTTGCGGCTGGATCGGCTCGGCACCGGCGTAAGTCGCGTTGTAACGCTCCTGATCGCCGGCAAAACGCACCAGCGAGAACTCGCTCTCGCACAGGCCTGGCTCGATGTTGCTGACCCGTACGCCAGTGCCCTGCAAGTCGCAGCGCAGGTTCAGCGAGAACTGTTTAACGAACGCCTTGGTCGCGCCATAGATGTGGCTGCCCGGATACGGGTAGTTGCCGGCGATGGAGCCGAGGTTGACGATGCCGGCGCCACGGCCATGGGCGATCAAACGCGGCAGCAGCAAACGCGTGGCGTACATCAGGCCTTTGACGTTGGTGTCGACCATGGTGTCCCAATCGTCCAGATCGCACTTCGGTGCAGGATCAACGCCCAGCGCCAGACCTGCGTTGTTGATCAGGCCACGCAGCTTGGCGAAGGACGGCGGCAGGTTGGCAATCGCCTCTTCCATCGCCTTGCGATCACGCACGTCGAGCACCAGGCCATGCACTTCGGTCTGCTTCGACAGTTCGGCGCACAGCGCATTCAGGCGTTCCTCACGACGGCCGGTCAGCACCAGTTTCCAGCCAGCCTCGGCGAAACGACGGGCGCAGGCTTCACCAAATCCGGACGTTGCGCCGGTGATAAACAGGGTGTTGGACATCGTGTTCTCCTTGCTTCGGCCACCTGGGCAGCCCTTGGAATAGAAAATCAGCCAGCAGCATGCCCGGCCCGCGAATATCGGGCAACCACCGCCTCCGTGTAGGAGCTGCCGAAGGCTGCGATCTTTTGATCTTGAAAAACCACATCAAAAGATCGCAGCCTTCGGCAGCTCCTACATGATCGAACAAAAAATGATCAACTTTCGCAACGCTATACAGGGCGTGGCCTGTAGCCATATGCACGCATGTTATCCACAGTCCCTTCCACAGTTTCCGGGGGCAAGTGCAAACGCGCAAAGCCGCGCCACACAAGGCTTTGCGGGGGAAATAGAAAGTTTTTTGCTTGACCCTGAAGCGGCAGATGTGCGGCACATGGCATTCTGCACGACTGGCCAGTCAGAGCAGTGATTGCGCGAGGCCAGTAATTACGGCCCTCAGCGCGGTCTTTCCAGAGTTTAATCACAGACTTATCCACAGGCTTGCCGCCACTGAATTGCCTCTGAGGCGATGTCCAAAAAAAGGTTGACAACGACGCCTTCAGCTCGCGGAAAAACGCCTGATCAAAAAACAACCACACTCTTGCAAGCCACGGATTACAAGGCGTTCAGCCAGATACACCCACGTTATTCACAGCCAGTTCCACAGTAACCGGGGACAAGTCAAAACTGTGGAAAAACAGCTATTTGCAGCGTCTATATGTCGCGCTTTGGCAGCTTGGGGAATTTGTTTTCCACAATTTGACGGAACAACCGTTTCCCCTGTAGGAGCTGCCGCAGGCTGCGATCTTTTTGACTTTAAAAACAACATCAAAAGATCGCAGCCTGCGGCAGCTCCTACAGAGAGGTTGTGGGTAATAAAAAGCCCCGGGACTTGCGTCGCCGGGGCTGTGTATAACCATCAAAGAATCAGTGCCCGCCCAGATAGGCGTTACGCACCTCCTCATTCACCAGCAACTCCTTGCCGGTGCCGGTCAGGCGAATCTCGCCGTTGACCATCACATACGCGCGATCCGACAGCTTCAGGGCATGGTTGGCGTTCTGCTCGACGAGGAAAATCGTCATGCCGGTTTTCGCCAGTTCGCGCAGGGTCGCAAAAATCTGCTTCACCACGATCGGCGCCAGGCCCAGGCTCGGCTCATCAAGCAGCAACAGCTTCGGCCGACTCATCAACGCGCGGGCAATCGCCAGCATCTGCTGCTCCCCACCGGACATGGTCATCGCCCGCTGGGTACGGCGCTCTTCCAGCCGTGGAAACAGCGTGAACATGCGCTGCATGTCCTCTTTGGCGTACTTGTCGCCAATCGGGATGGTGCCCATCAGCAGGTTTTCCTCGACGGTCATGTCGGGAAACACCCGCCGCCCTTCCGGCGACTGCGCGATGCCGTGGGAGGCGATGTAGTGCGAAGACTTCTGGGTGATGTCGACGCCTTGATAAATGATCTGCCCGCCCGCTGCCCGTGGCTGGCCGAAGATCGACATTAGCAAGGTCGATTTGCCGGCGCCGTTGGAGCCGATCAGGCTGACGGTTTCCCCCTCGTTGATCTGCAGCGAAACACCTTTGAGCGCCTGGATCGGTCCGTAGAACACGTCGAGGTCTTTGAGTTCGAGGATCGGTTGCGTCATACCAGCTCCTCTTCGTCGGCGCCGAGATAGGCGGCAATCACTTTCGGGTCGTTACGAATCGCTTCAGGCCCGCCTTCAGCGATGACGATGCCGTGGTCCAGCACCACGATGTGGTCGGAAATGCTCATAACCATGCCCATGTCGTGTTCGATCAGCACCACGGTCAGATCGTGCTCGTCACGCAGCAGCCGGATCATCGCGCTCAGCGCTTCGGTTTCCTGAGGGTTGAGGCCGGCGGCCGGTTCGTCGAGGCAGATGATCTGCGGGCGCGTGCACATGGCCCGAGCGATCTCCAGACGGCGTTGCTGGCCGTAGGAAAGTTCACCGGCGAGACGGTTGGCGCAGTCGACCAGATCGACCACTTCCAGCCAGTAGAACGCAACGTCCAGCGCGTCGCTTTCAGCCTTGCGGTAGCCCTTGGTGTTGAGGATGCCGGCGAGCATGTTGCGGTTGACCCACATGTGTTGGGCCACCAGCAGGTTTTCCAGCACCGACATCTCCTTGAACAGGCGAATGTTCTGGAAGGTCCGCGCCAGCCCCGCACGGTTCACCAGATGCGTGCCGCCGAACATCTTGTAGTACATGCGGCTGAGGAAGGATTTCGGCGAGACGAAGTCGGTTGGTTTGAACGACTCGCCCAGCAACTGGATGACGTTGGTCTGCTGGCCACGCACGTTGAGTTCGATCTTGCCGCCGGTGGCTTTGTAGAACCCGGTCAGGCAGTTGAACACTGTGGTTTTGCCGGCGCCGTTGGGGCCGATCAGGGCGAAGATCGAGTTGCGTTTGACCTTCAGGCTGACATCGCTCAAGGCCTTGATGCCACCGAAATGCATCATCAGTTTTTCAACAGAGAGTACGACTTCACTCATGGCGCAGTCCTCTCATAGTGAATGGCACCTTTGCGTGGAGTGACCCCGGTGCGGCTGATGCGGATCAGCCCGCGAGGTCGCCAGATCATCATCAACACCATCAGGATGCCGAACAGCAGCACGCGATATTCAGCGAAACCGCGCAGCAGTTCCGGAGCGACGGTGAGTACGAACGCGGCGATCACCACGCCGATGGTCGAGCCCATGCCGCCGAGCACGACGATGGCCAGAATCAGCGCCGATTCGAAGAAGGTGAACGAGGTCGGGTTGACGAAACCTTGATAGGTGGCGAAGAACACACCGGCCAGACCCGCCGTCGACGCGCCAATGGTGAACGCCGACAGCTTGACCAGCACGTGGTTAAGGCCCATCGAACGGCAAGCGATTTCGTCTTCACGCAAGGCTTCCCAAGCACGGCCGACCGGCATCTTCACCAGACGATGCTTGATGTACAGCACGGCCAATACCACGAGGAACAACACCGCGTAGATGAAGTAGTACTTCACGTCCGGGTTGTAGGCGATGCCGAAGAACTCGTGGAACGGCACCCCGCCATCCTTCGCGCGTTTGCCGAACTCCAGACCGAAGAAGGTCGGCAGTGGCGCCGGCATGCCGTTCGGGCCGCCGGTGAGGGACAACCAGTTGTTGAGGATCAGCCGAATGATTTCACCGAAGCCCAACGTCACGATCGCCAGATAGTCGCCATGCAGACGCAACACCGGGAAACCGAGGATGCAACCGGCCAGGCCCGCCGTAATCGCCGCCAACGGCAGCACCGTCCAGAAACCCAGACCGAGATACTGGTAACCGAGCGCCAGACCGTAGGCACCGATGGCGTAGAACGCCACGTAACCGAGGTCGAGCAGACCGGCCAGACCGACCACGATGTTCAGCCCCAACCCCAGCAGCACGTAGATCAACCCGAGGATGACCACGCCCAGCAGATAGGAGTTGGAAACAAACGGCACGATGACCGCCAGCACAATCAGCAGCGGGATGATCCAGCGCAGGCTCGATTTATGATCGCTGGGCAGCACGTGCACACCGGAACCGGTGCTCTCGAATCCGTCGAGAATCTTCAGGCCCTTGGGCGTTTGCAGGAACAGGCTGAGGGCGAAGCGGCCAATCATGACGATGCCGATGATCCACGCCACGCGGGTCGGTTCGAGATTGAAGCTGTACCCCTCAAGGACGACACCGACAATCGGCCCGAATACGATCAGGGCAATCAGGCCGGCCAGAATCGCCTCAACCAGGCTTTTTTTGACATCAATGCTTTTTTTGATGGTTGAAGACATCGCTTACACCTTCGACACAAGAGGACGGCCCAACAGGCCCTGCGGCCGGAAGACCAGAACAAGTACGAGCAGCGAGAAGCTGAACACGTCTTTGTAGTCGGAGTTGACCAGGCCGGAGAACAGCGACTCGGAGATACCGAGGATGATCCCGCCCAACATCGCACCCGGCAGCGAACCGATCCCGCCGAGTACCGCAGCGGTGAAGGCTTTAATGCCGATGACGAAGCCTGCGTAGAAGTCGAACGTGCCGTAGTTCATGGTGATCAGCACACCGGCCAGTGCCGCCATGGCTGCACCGATGATGAACACGTAAGAGATAACGCGGTCGGTGTTGATCCCCAGGATCGAGGCCATCTTGCGATCTTGCTGGGTGGCGCGGCACATGCGGCCGAGCTTGGTGTACTTGATGACATAAGTCAGCAGGCCCATGCCGACGAACGCGGCGACCAGGATGAACACCTTGGTGTAGGTGAGCTGGACAAAACCGGTGCCGATGTCGACGCGCCAGGCACCGGTGAGCAGTGTCGGAACGCCCTGTTGGCGTGCGCCCTGACTGATCTGGGCATAGTTTTGCAGAATCAGCGAGATGCCGATGGCGCTGATCAGCGGAGCCAGTCGGGTGGAGTTGCGCAGGGGTCTGTAAGCGACTCGCTCAATGACCCAGCCATACACCGCCGTGACGACAATGGTGAAGATCAGTGTGCCGAGCATCAGCAGCGGGAAGGATTCGATACCGAAGTAAGCCAGCAGAGCCAGACTGATTGCCGCCAGGTAAGCGGAAATCATGTAAACCTCGCCGTGGGCGAAGTTGATCATGCCGATGATGCCGTAGACCATTGTGTAGCCGATGGCGATCAGGCCATAGACCGACCCGAGGGTCAGGCCGTTGACCAGTTGCTGCAGGAAAATACCATCCATAACGCAATCTCACGCAGTGAGAACCTGCCCACCTGTAGGCGGGCGGCTCTTCTAGGGAAAATACAGATTTACGTCGGAGCAATGTCAGAGCGCGATTGACCCAATCACTCCAAACCCTGTGGGAGCTGGCTTGCCAGCGATAGTGGTGGATCAGTCAACCTGTGTGTCGACTGACCTGACGCCATCGCGGGCAAACCCGCTCCCACAGTTATGGGAGGGGATCAACTGATCGCGTCAGCCCTTACTTCTGTTTTTCCAGCTGGTGATATTTGCCTGTCGCATCCCACTGGTACACCACGTAGTCGGAGACTTTCAGGTCGCCCTTCTTGTCCCAGGCCTTCTCACCCATGACGGTTTTCACCGGATTGGCTTTCAGCCACTCGGCGGCTTTCTCGCCACTGTTGGATTTTGCGCCATTGAAGGCTGCAGCCAGGGTTTGCACCGAGGCGTAGGCGTACAAGGTGTAGCCTTCAGGTTCGGTGCCGGCCTTGCGGAAGGCATCGACGACGGTTTTACTTTCCGGCAGCAGACGCGGGTCGGCGCCGAAAGTCATCAGCACACCGTCGACGTATTGCGGGCCGCCAGCGGTGGTCACCAGCTCGTCGGTAACGATGCCGTCGTCGGACATGAATTTCACGTCTTTCAGGCCTTCGGTACGCAGTTGTTTGACCAGTGGACCGGCTTCCGGGTGCAGACCGCCGAAGTAAACGACGTCGGCACCGGCGGCGCGGATCTTGGTGACCAGGGCGCTGAAGTCTTTCTCGCCACGGGTCAGGCCTTCGTAGATGACCGGGGTCACACCACGCTTGGTCAACTGCGCCTTGGTGGCATCCGCCAGGCCTTGGCCGTAGGTGTCCTTGTCGTGGATGACCGCGACTTTCTTGCCCTTGAGCACGTCGACGATGTAGTCGCCGGCGACGATGCCTTGCTGGTCGTCACGTCCGCACATACGGAACATGGCGCCCAAGCCGCGCTCGGTCACTTGCGGGTTGGTGGAACCCGGGGTGATCGCGATAACGCCGGCTTCGTCGTAGATTTCCGAGGCTGGAATAGTGGAAGAAGAGCAGAAGTGACCGACGACGCCAGCGACTTTCTGGTTGACCAGGTCCTTGGCGACCGTGACCGCTTGTTTCGGTTCGCAGGCGTCATCGCCTTTGACCAGAACGATTTTCTCCCCGTTGACGCCACCTGCCGCGTTGACTGCGTCAGCCGCAGCCTGTGCACCCTTCATGTACTGCTCGCCAAATGCCGCGTTGGCGCCCGTCATTGGACCCGCTACACCGATTTTGACGTCGGCTTGAGCAAACGCAGAAACACCCAACGCAGTAGCCACTGCGAGGGCCAGAAAGCCTTTCTTGTAAAACGTCTGGGACATGAGGTGGTGCTCCAAGGTTTTTTTTAGTTGGCACTGCGACTTCACTTCACTGAATGCTCAGAGCAAGGGCCGTGCCATCGGTTTTTTATTCTTCAAAAAGTCGCTGCTTTCTTGTTATTTCGACTGTTTCGTTCCCATTTTCATTGGGCGTGCAACCGTCTAAACCGCGGAAGGTGAAACCATTTATTTCTAAAGGCGCAACCCGCTTGCGCCATCATTGCAACCGCGGCACCAAACGACGTGCAACCAGCCTGTAACAGCCCGCGTCACCGAACTGCACACTGCTGGTGCGGGACTGCTACAACCCGCACCATTACAGGCTAGTCGCTGCATCGAAAAGCGCCGCTTCCGGCAACATATTTCAACACTCAAATGACGATGCGCAAGCACTGGCCCGCGTGATACAGCGAGAACCCGGCCTCGTACAGACAACTGCGCAAGCCTACGCCCGCCAAGGGCTGCATCGGTGCGAAGGGGATTGGCAGTGCTTGTGGATTGCCGTCACACAGATAGTCGGCGAAGGCCTTGCCAACCACCGTGCCCGTCGTGACGCCACGGCCGTTATAGCCAGTGACGGCCACCAGTCCCGGCGCTGGCTCGAACAGACGCATCAGGTGATCGGGGGTGAACGCGATGCGCCCGGTCCAGGTGCATTCCCATTCGACCGGTTTCAAATTGGGGAAGTAATGCTGTTGCACGCGGTCGGCCCAAGCTTTCAGGAACCATGTCGGTTTCTGATTACCGTTGCCCAGGCTACCGAGCAATAACCGCCCTTCTTTATCGCGGCGGATGCTGCTCAAGACTTGGCGGGTGTCCCACGAACCCTGCCCGCCGGGAAGAATCTCCTGCGCAGCGTCTTCGGTGAGCGGCACCGAGGCGACCTGATAGTAATAACCGGGGAAGAAGTTGCGCTTGAGTTCGGTCCAGTCGCCTTCGGTGTAGGCGTTGGAGGCGATCACCACTTGTTCGGCGAGCACCGAACCGTGCTCGGTCTGCACCGACCAGTTCGAGCCCTGACGTTCGAGTCGGGTGACCGGTGAATGGTCGAACATCTGCCCGCCGAGACCGACCACGGCATTCGCCAGCCCGGTGACATAGGCCATGGGGTTGAGCGTGCCGGCGCGACGATCGAGCAGTGCCGCCGCAATTTTTTGCGTACCGGTGGCTTGTTCGCAGGCCTTGCCGGTCAGCAGCTCGACCGGTGCGCCACGGCGTTTCCATTGTTGTTCGCGGCTACGCAGATCGGCCTCGCCCTTGGCGTTGTGCGCCATGTGCAACGTGCCTTCGCGGCGCAACTGGCAATCGATGTTGTACTTGTCCACAAGGCTGA
Organism: Pseudomonas sp. PB103; assembly: GCF_009764635.1. Classification (NCBI taxonomy): domain Bacteria; kingdom Pseudomonadati; phylum Pseudomonadota; class Gammaproteobacteria; order Pseudomonadales; family Pseudomonadaceae; genus Pseudomonas; species Pseudomonas sp. PB103. The sequence continues at coordinate 82,865 of NZ_RWIL01000044.1, forward strand.
AGACCAGCGCCGGCGCGGCCCCGAGCATGCGGTTGAGTTGACTGCCGACCGCTTCGCCAAACCCGGCCTCGATCTCGTCCGGTGGAATCCACATGCCGGCGTTGACCAACCCGACGTTGCGTCCGGAACCGCCATGGCCGGCACGATGCGCTTCCAGCACGCAGACGCTTTTGCCTTTTTCCAACAAATGCAGCGCCGCCGACAACCCGGTGAACCCGGCGCCGATCACGCAGACATCGACTTTGACTTCGCCCCTGAGCGCGGTGTTATCCGGCCTTTGTGGCGTGAGCTGTTCCCACAGACATTCTTCGCGTAACGGCATTGCCAGACTCCAACAGAAACCTGCCAAACACACAATTCAATGTAGGAGCGAAGCTATCTGTGACGAAAACCTGTGGCGAGGGGATTTATCCCCGTTCGGCTGCGAAGCAGTCGTCGCCTTTAGATTTTCAGGGCCGCTGCGCAGCCCAACGGGGATAAATCCCCTCGCCACAAGGGTTCACTCCAACAGGGGAGATTTCATCAATCAGTCGAAGGTGATGCCCTGCGCCAGCGGCAACTCCAGCGAGTAGTTCACCGTGTTGGTCTGCCGGCGCATGTACCCGCGCCAGGCATCCGAACCCGATTCACGACCACCACCGGTTTCTTTCTCACCGCCAAACGCGCCGCCGATTTCCGCACCGCTCGGGCCGATGTTGACGTTGGCGATGCCGCAGTCACTGCCGACCGCCGACATGAACTGCTCAGCCTCGCGCACGTCCGTAGTGAAGATGCACGATGACAGACCTTGTGGCACGGCGTTGTTCATGCGCAGCGCTTCCTGGAAATCGTTGTAACCGACCACGTAGAGAATCGGCGCGAAGGTTTCGCTGCAGACCACATCACTCTGTTCGGGCATTTCAACAATCGCTGGCGACACGTAGTAGGCGTTGGGGAACTGATCTTCCAGTTGGCGCTTGCCGCCGAATACCCGGCCGCCCTCGCTCAATGCCTGCTCCAGCGCATCCTGCATGTTTTCGAAGCTGTGCTTGTCGATCAGCGGGCCGACCAGATTGCCTTCCAGCGGGTTGCCGATGCGTACTTTCGAATAAGCAGCCTTGAGGCGAGTGACGATTTCTTCCTTTACCGATTCATGGGCGATCAGACGACGCAACGTGGTGCAGCGCTGGCCTGCGGTACCGACGGCGCTGAACAGAATCGCGCGCACGGCCATGTCGAGATCGGCGCTCGGGCCGAGGATCATCGCGTTGTTGCCGCCCAGTTCCAGAATGCTGCGAGCAAATCGCGCGGCGACTTTCGGCGCCACTTCGCGGCCCATGCGCGTGCTGCCGGTGGCGCTGATCAGGGCGACACGCGGATCATCGACCAGCGCTTCACCCGCGTCGCGACCACCGATGATCACTTGGCAAAGATTCGCCGGCGCATCGGTAAAATTCTTCACCACACGATCAAACAGCGCCTGACAGGCCAGCGCGGTCAGCGGGGTTTTCTCCGACGGCTTCCATACCACCGGGTTGCCGCAAACCAGCGCCAGCGTGGTGTTCCACGCCCACACCGCGACCGGGAAGTTGAACGCACTGATGACGCCGACCACGCCCAGCGGATGCCAGGTTTCACGCATGTGGTGGCCAGGACGCTCGGAGGCGATGGTCAAGCCGTACAGTTGGCGAGAAAGACCGACGGCGAAATCGCAGATGTCGATCATCTCCTGCACTTCACCCAGACCTTCCTGGGTGATTTTGCCCGCCTCCCACGACACCAGTTCGCCGAGGTCGGCTTTGTATTCACGCAACACTTCACCGAACTGACGCACCAATTCGCCGCGACGCGGGGCCGGAATCTTGCGCCATTGCTCGAACGCATGATCTGCGCGACTGATGTGCTGCTCGACTTCGGCCGGGCCTTCCCAGTTCACAGCGGCGATGCGGCTGCCGTCGATCGGCGAATGCACCGGCACTTTGCCGTTCTGATACAGGGCCGGGTTCACACCTAGACGATCAAGCAATGCGGCAACCATGGGTCACTCCTCAAGCAAAAAACTGAATGTGTGCGGCCGCTGTTTGCACGACCGGGCAGGCCTTTAGTTGTAGCGTCACATTGGCAAGGCAACAAACGACCTTTACGCGAGATATCATTCCGTTTATTCATGCTGAGCATAGAAAGACAAGAAAAGGATCGGCCATGCTGAACAAACGCCACTTGCCCTCGATCACTGCCCTGCAGTGCTTCGAAGCCGTGACCCGGCACCTGAGCTTCACCCGCGCCGCCGAGGAACTGAACCTGACCCAAAGTGCGGTGAGCAAGCAGGTCGCGCAGCTTGAGGAACTGTTACAACACTTATTGTTCCTCCGCGTGCGCCGACGTTTGCAGATGACCCCGGCCGGGGATTTGTACTTGGTCGAAGTACGAAAAATCCTCACGCAGGTGGAGATGTCGACGCATTACCTGCGTTCCTACGGTGGCGAGACCGAAGTCTTACGCGTATCGACACCGTCGACCTTCGGCGCGCGCTGGCTGGTGCCGCGTTTGAAAGGCTGGCGGCTACGTCATCCGTCGATTCATCTGGACTTGTGCAACGAGCAGGAAGCGGATGATCTGCTGCAGGGGCGCAGCGATCTGGCGTTTTATTTCGGCCAGGGTTCGCGGCCCGGCACGGAATGCCTGAAGCTGTTCGGTGAAGAGCTGGTGCCGGTCTGCGCGCCGGGCAGTCTGCCGGATACGCCGTTCACTGATCCGACGCAACTCACCGATCTGGTCTTGCTGCAAAACGCCTCACGCCCACAGGCGTGGCACGACTGGTTCGACAGCCAGGGTTACCAAACCGAACACAGCTATCACGGGCCACGGTTTGAAACCTTTTATATGTGCATCCGAGCCGCGCAGGTCGGCTGCGGCGTGGCGTTGTTGCCAAGGTTTCTGGTGGAAGAGGAATTGGCCGACGGCAAACTGGTCATTCCCTGGCAGCATGCAATGCCGAGCAGCGACGCCTATTACCTGGCGTACCCGGAGCACGCGGCGGAAGTACCGAAGGTGCGCGACTTCGTCAAATGGATGCTCGAACAGATCGACAATCCCCTGTAGGAGCTGCCGAAGGCTGCGATCTTTTGATTTTCAAAACCAACATCAAAAGATCGCAGCCTTC
>NZ_RWIL01000003.1:0-8874 GCF_009764635.1 Pseudomonas sp. PB103
GGCTGCGATCTTTTGATCTTCAACAACAAGATCAAAAGATCGCAGCCTTCGGCAGCTCCTACATTATTGTGGTGCGGCTGAAAGGAGACGTCAGTGGAAATCGCGGCTCTGCACGCGGATGCCGTTGAGCAGCGGGCTGAGGTCGCTCAGGCGTCCGGCGATCAGGTGGCGCACTTCGCCTTCGCGTTCCCAGCGGCCGTCGACCTTGAGCAGTTGCGAGCCGACCAAGACCTGGCGTTGACGCTCGGCCAGATCGCGCCAGACCACCACATTGACGTTGCCGAACTCGTCTTCCAGAGTCACGAAGGTCACGCCACTGGCAGTGCCCGGACGTTGTCGCCCGGTAACCAGCCCGGCAACGCTCACCGGCCTGCCGTGTTCAACCTCCAGCAATTCCTTTGAACTGCGGCAGCGCCGCGCCTTCAATTCACCGCGCAACAGCGCCAGTGGATGCGGGCCCAGCGTGGTGCCAATCGTCGTGTAATCCGCGTGCAGATCCTCACCGACACTCGGCTTGGGCAGCACTACATCAGGCTCTTCCTGGCTCGGCAACCCGGCAAATAAGCCAAGTTGTTTCTGCACCCCCGCCACCTCCCAGCGCGCCCGATGCCGGTGCCCGGCCAGACCGCGCAATGCCCCGGAATCGGCCAGCAACGCCTGCGCCCGACTGTCGAGTGCGGCCCGTTCACCCAAATCGGCGACATCGGCAAACGCCCCGCGCGCGCGCGCCGCTTCGATGCGCCGGGCGTCGTCCTCGCGAAAGCCCTTGATCATCCGCAGGCCCATACGGATCGCCGGTTGCGCCGCCGTGGTGGTTTCCAGGCTGCAATCCCAGTCACTGGCGCGCAGGTCCACCGGGCGGATCTGCAAATGATGCCGGCGGGCGTCCTGCAAAATCTGATCGGGGCTGTAGAAACCCATCGGCCAGCTGTTGATCAGCGCACAGGCAAACGCCGCCGGCTCGTGGCACTTGAGCCAGCAACTGGCATAGGTCAGCAAAGCAAAACTGGCGGCGTGGGATTCGGGAAAACCGTAGCTGCCGAAACCTTTGATCTGCTCGAAAATCTGCGCGGCGAACTCTGGCGTGTAGCCGTTCTTTTTCATCCCGGCAGCCAGGCGCTCCTTGTGCGGTTCGAGCCCGCCGTGGCGTTTCCATGCGGCCATCGAGCGGCGCAACTGATCGGCCTCGCCGGGGCTGTAATCGGCGGCGACGATGGCAATCTGCATCACCTGTTCCTGAAACAGCGGCACGCCCAGGGTTCTTTCCAGAACGACCTTGAGTTCTGGCGACGGATAGGTTTCTTTTTCTTCTTTATTGCGCCGGCGCAGGTACGGATGGACCATCCCGCCCTGAATCGGCCCCGGCCGGACGATGGCCACCTCAATCACCAGGTCATAGAACTTCGCCGGTTTCAGGCGCGGCAGCATCGACATCTGCGCCCGCGACTCGATCTGGAACACGCCGATGGTGTCGGCGCGGCTGATCATCTCGTAGGTCGGTTTGTCTTCGGCCGGGATCGTCGCCAGGCTCAGATCGAGATCGCGATGGCGACGCAGCAAGTCGAAGCAGCGTCGGATCGCACTGAGCATGCCGAGGGCAAGAATATCCACCTTGAGCAGGCCGACCGCGTCGAGGTCATCCTTGTCCCATTGAATGATCGTGCGATCAGCCATCGCCGCATTCTCGACCGGCACCAGGGTGTCCAGCGGTTGCTCGGAAATCACGAAGCCGCCAGGATGCTGCGACAGGTGCCGGGGGAAGCCGATCAGTTGCCCGGTCAGGCTCAGCACTCGGCGCAGCACCGGGCTCTGCGGGTCGAAGCCACCCTCAAGCAAGCGTTCCAGCGGCGGCGTTTCATCGCTCCAGTGGCCACAGCAATCGGCCAATGCGTTGATCTGATCCGGCGGCAGGCCCAGGGCCTTGGCCACATCACGCACCGCACCGGCGGCGTGGTAAGTGCTGACCACAGCGGTCAACGCCGCGCGCTGGCGGCCGTAACGGCGAAACACGTATTGCAGGACTTCTTCGCGGCGTTCGTGCTCGAAGTCGACGTCAATGTCCGGTGGCTCGTTACGCTCCTTGGACATGAAACGCTCGAACAGCAGCGTGGTGCGATCCGGATCGATTTCGGTGATGCCCAAGGCGAAACACACCGCCGAGTTGGCCGCCGAACCACGGCCCTGACAGAGGATGTTTTGCTCACGGGCAAAGCGCACCACGTCATGCACGGTGAGGAAGTAGCTTTCGTAGCCGAGTTCGGCGATCAGTTGCAGTTCATCGTCGATCTGCTTGAGCACTTTCGCTTGCGGGCCTTTGGGCCAGCGCCAGGCGATGCCTTCTTCGGTCAGGTGACGCAGCCAGGAACTGGCGCTGTGCCCCTTGGGCACCAACTCCTTGGGATATTGATAACGCAATTCGCCGAGATCGAACGTGCAACGCCGGGCCAGAGCCACCGAGGCATCCAGCAAGGCCGGCGGATACAACTCGTGCAGCACCTCGACAGTCCGTAAATGCCGCTCGCCATTGGGGTGCAAACGCAACCCGGCCTCGGCCACCGGCACGTGATGACGGATCGCCGTCATGGTGTCCTGCAAAGCGCGACGGCCACGGGCGTGCATGTGCACATCACCGCTGGCCACCGCCGGAATCTGCAACTCGGCGGCCAGACTCAACAGCGCTGCCAGACGCTGCTGATCGTTCTGTCCGCAATGCAACTGCACCGCCAGCCACAAGCGCTCGCCGAAGGTCTGCTGCAACCAGCGGCCCTCTTCCACTGCATCGAGCGAGTCCGGCACCCACAACACCAGCAGGCCCGACAAGGGTTCGTCAAAGTCCTCTCGCAGCACCTGATACTGGCCCTTTTGCGTGCGCCGGCGAGCACGGGTGATCAAGCCGCACAGCGCCTGATAGCCCGCCAGGTTCTCCACCAGCAGCACCAGTTTCGGGCCGTTTTCGATGCGGATTTCGCTGCCGATGATCAGCGGCAGCTCCACCGACTTCGCCGCTTGCCACGCCCGCACAATGCCGGCCAGCGTGCATTCGTCGGTGATAGCCAGTGCTTGATAACCGTGTTTTTTCGCCCGCTGAAACAGCTCAAGGGCACTAGACGCACCGCGCTGGAAACTGAAGTTCGACAGGCAGTGCAGTTCGGCATAACCCTCGCTCATGCAAACCAGCCCTGCAGCCACAGCGGACCGCCCTCACCCACCGCCCGATAAGCCCAGCCCTGTTGACCGGCACGGTTCTGGATCAGGTAGTAATCGCGGCGCACATCTTCACCGTCCCACCAGCCCGATTCGATGCGTTCCGGGCCCATGAGAATCCGCGCCGAACCTTCTGCCACACTCTGCGGCTCACCGAGCAACCAGCCGGGACGGTGCACGCTCGGCAACCCGCTGCAGCGTTGTTTATCGACGCCGTGCTGCCAAGCACACTCGGGGCGGTGATCGGCCTGGAAGCGCAGCCCCTGCACCGCGTCATCGCCCAACCGCGCGCGCAGGCGTTCGCGCAATTGCTCCCACGGCAACGTCTGCTGCGGGCGGTCATCGAACAGCTCCTGAAACTGCGGGACGAAACTCGGCAGGTCCTCGGCGCGCAAGCGAAAGCCACGCACCGGCGCCTCGACCTGCACTTGTTCCAGCCGTCCGCGCGCCAGTTCGAAGAGCATCGCCGGATCACGTTCGGCGCTGAGCAGGCCGACTTTGATCAGCGTGTCCGGCAACCCAGCGTGTTCCAAATGCAGATCGAAACGCTGCACGCCGCTGTCACGCCCGCAGAGGAACGCCGACAGGTCACCGGTCAAACGCCGTAACGGGAACAGCAAGGCCTGATGCGATTGCACGTCGAAATTCAGTTCGATGCGCACATCAAAACGATCCGGCGGCAAGTAGAACTCCAGCGCCAATGGCCGCGCACCGAACAAGGTGTCGAGGTGTTTGAGCATCTGCGCCTCGAAACGCCGGGCCAGCGCCTGACGCGGCAGGCTCTGCAGCTGATTGAGGTTGCGCAGGCCCATGCGCGACAACGCCGTGGCCACGGCCGGTTCCAGGCCGACGCGGTCGACAGGCAATTGGCCGAGGTGATGCTGCAAAGCCTCGCCGTCCGGCACCACCAAGCCGTCATAAGCATTGGCCAGCACCCGCGCCGCCACCGGATTCGGTGCGGCAACGATGCGATGGCGAAAGCCCAGTTCGGTCAGTTCCTTGCGCAGCCGCGCTTCGAACTGGGCCCAGGAACCGAACAGGCCCAGGCTCGACTCGATCTCGAACACCACGGCGCGCGGGTAATGCACGCTGACCTGCGCGCTGAAGCCGTAAGCCCACGCGGCGAGGAACTGCTGCCAGTGTTCGACCTCGGCCGCTTCGTAATCGGCGGTGGCAAAACCTTTGCTCATCGCCTGCGCAGCGGTCATCGACTGGCCAGCGCGCAAACCGAGTTTGCGCGCTGCCGGGTTGACCGCTTGCAGCACCCGACGTTGGGCCGGGCCGCTGAGCAGCACCAACGGCTCATCGGGGTCGGGACGTTGGCGCAACACCGCGTCCAGCGCCAATTGCGGAAAAACAATACAGACCCAGCGCATGGCGACCTCAGTGCCCCACGGCAAAGGCAATCGGCGCCGTACGTGCGAGGCCGCCACGGCACTTGAGCACGCGCAACTGTGCGGGTTTGGCGTCGATGGCAATGCGCAGCGCCGCCGGTGACGGATTGACCGCTTCGCTCAACGGTCGCCAGGCAAACGCCAGGGTCTGACCGGTTTCCGCCGCCACCTGCAAACGCCGCAACGCACGGTCATCGGCCTTGTGCGGCCAGCACAGCACCGCGCCGCAGCTGCCCGAGCGCAAACACTGTTCCGCCGCCCACAAGGCATCGCGCTCACTGGCCTGAATCACCGACAACTGACGCAAATCGACCCCGGCGTTCTCCCACGCCTGCGGATATGGCACGAACGGCGGCGCCACCAGCACGATGCGCTCGCCCGCCGCCGACAACCGCGCCAGCGTTGGCCAGACCAGTTGCAGCTCACCGACACCGGGGCCGGCCAGGAGGATTTCGCTCAGCGCCGCTTCCGGCCAGCCACCGCTGGGCAGTGCCGCGTCCAGCGCCGCATGCCCGGTCGGTTGCGGGCTGGCGGCCGGTGGCGCAGGCCGGCCCTTCCATATCTGGCCGCCATTGAACAGCGTATCCAACGCAACGACGGCGCCCATCAGCCTTGCCTCACCAGACCGCAGAACACCCCTTCGATCGCCAGATCCTGATCGTCGCGCACGATAATCGGCCGATACGCCGGGTTGCGCGGCAACAAGCGCACTTCGTCGCCAACCCGTTCGAAGCGTTTGATGGTGACTTCACCGTCGAGCCGCGCCACGACGATTTGGCCGTTGAGCGCCTCGGGATTGCGCCGCACGCCGACCAGATCACCGTCGAGAATGCCGTCCTCGATCATCGAATCGCCCTGCACCCGCAGCATGTAATCGGGCGTGCGCGAGAACAGCGCCGGGTCGAGCAGCAAGCGGCTATGGACGTCGGCATCGGCGCCAATCGGCGCACCGGCAGCGACGCGGCCAAGCACGGGGATGTCGAGCAGCTCCGGACGCGGCGGTTGCCCGAGCAAACGAATGCCCCGGGCCTGATTCGGATTGACCTCGATAAACCCGGCTTCAGTGAGCGCGAGCACATGCTTGCGCGCCACGCTGCGTGAGGCAAAACCAAAAGCCTCGCTGATTTCAGCGAGGCTTGGGGGCTGACCGTGTTCGGCGATGCGATCGCGGATGAAGGTCAGGATGGCGGTACGGCGGGGAGTGAGGTTTGTCATGGAGTACATTTGTACTCTTTCGGTTTTTTTCTGACAAGCACCGTCAGTCAGGATCCCCGTAAATCCATGTAGGAGCTGCCGCAGGCTGCGATCTTTTGATCTTGTTTTTAAAAAGCCAGATCAAAAGATCGCAGCCTGCGGCAGCTCCTACATGAAGTGAACGCGATCATCCGTGGAAGGCGGTGAGACCATCACCCAGGGGAATGGGGCGTCAGCTCAGGCCGCGGTCGGCGAGGAATTCGGCGATATAATCAATGAAGGCCACCACTTTCGCCGTGGCCCGCCGATGGCTCGGATACACCGCGAGAATGTGCGGGCCAAAGGTGTCCGGGTCGATCTCGTAATCCGCCATGACCCGCACCAATCGCCCGTCGGCAATGTACGGCGCGGCGCTCCACAGTGGCGTGTGCAGCAATCCTCGCCCGGCCAGAGCACTGGCCAGCAACAAATCGTAATTATCACTGCGCAACAACGGCGCCGTCGGTTGCGCCAGACTCAAACGCTGGCCATCGCGCTCGGCCCACCAGAATTCGCGGCTGAGCAACGGATGCTGATAAAGCAGCCATTCATGCTGTTCAAGGGTCTGCGGATTCACCGGCAAGCCCTTGCGCGCCAGATACTGCGGGCTGCCGCACAGGGCCAGGCGATTGCTGCCAACCACCCGCGCGATCAACCCCGGCAAATCATCGTGGCCCTCGCGCAGCGCCAGGTCATAACCACTTTCCAGCAGATTGACGAACGCATCGCACAGATCCACTTGCAGGCTGATCTGCGGGTATTGCTGCAAAAAGCCGTCACACACCTGATCGAGAAACGCCCGGCCATACGCCAGCGGCGCAGTGATTTTCAGGCTGCCGCGCAAGCCGTGCTGCAACTGCTCGATTTCCTCGCTGGCCTCGTCCAGCCGCTGCAACACCAGCCGCGCGGTTTCCAGGTACACCCGGCCGATTTCAGTCAGCAAGATCCGCCGCGTGCTGCGCTCGAACAACCGCGCACCCAGCTCCGACTCCAGGTGATTGACCGCTTTGGTCAGCGCCGACGGGGTCTTGCCCAACTGCTCGGCAGCGCGGCTGAAACTGCCGAGCTGCGCGGTGACCACGAACATTTTCAATGCACCCAACTTGTCCATGCTTTTTCCATTCAGGCAAAAACGTTTTTCGTGCGGGAGGCATTCTGTCAGCCGCTGCCAGCCACTAATCTCGCCATCAGACGCAATAACAAGGAAATCTTCAATGAAAAGATTCATCCCGAGTCTGTTGGTAGCCGCTGTAAGTTTTGCCTCGATGGAAGCCATGGCCGCCCCTGATCTGATCCTGCTCAACGGCAAAATTTTCACCGCCGACCGTGCACAACCCAAGGTTCAGGCCCTCGCCGTGGAAAACGGCAAAGTGTTGAAAGTTGGCACCGACGCGCAGATCAAAGCCTTGATCGAACCCGGCACTCAAGTCATCGACCTCAAGGGCAAAGCGCTGATGCCCGGCCTGATCGACAGCCATTCCCACGCGATTTTCGGCGGTCTGGAAATGACTTCGGCGAACATGGAAGACGAAATCGTCGACCTCGACGAACTGCAAAAACGTCTGCGCAACTGGCGTGAGGACGGCAAGGCCAAACACGGCGATGTGTTGAGCATTGCCGGCATGAGTTCGGCCTATTGGGCACAGGCCGAGGCGTTGGGCAAAACCTTCAACAGCGGCGAATGGGCCGATGTGCCGGTGGTGTTTATCGGCAGCGACCACCACACCGCGTGGGCCAACAACGTCATGCTCAAGCGCGCCGGGATTGATGCGGCCCTGCTGAAAACCCTGCCCGACGCGGAAAAAGACACCATCGGCAAACTGGCCAGCGGCGAACCGAACGGCTTTGTGGTCGACGCTGGTTGGGATCGGGTCGCCTCGAAAATGCCAGTGCCGAGCCCCGCCGACATGCTCAATGCCGCCAAATCAGCGGTGCGCTACAACAACAGCCTCGGCATCACCGCGTGGATGGACCCGGCCGCCAACGCCGCACCGGGCGAAGCGGTGTTCGCCCTCAAGCCCACCGAGAAAACCGTCGGCGTGCTGCCGGCTTATAAAGCGCTGTCGGAAAGCGGCGACATGAGCGTACATGTCGCGGCGCTGCTGGTGGCCAACCCGAAAAGCGTGCCCGCCGATCTCGATACGCTGGACAAGGTGCGCCAGCAATTCCAAGGCATCCCGAATCTGACGCTACCCGGGATCAAGATCTTCGCCGACGGCGTGATCGAATTCCCGGCGCAGAGCGCGGCGATGATCGATCCCTACAGCAACTCGCACAAACAGGGCGAATTGCTGATCGACCCGCAGCATTTCGGCGAACTGGTCAGCGCCATCGACCAACGCGGCTGGCTGGTACACATCCACGCCATCGGCGACCGCGCGGTGCGTGAATCGCTGAACGGCATCGCGCAGGCGCGCAAGGATCGCCAGAGCGGTGTGACCCATTCGATCACTCACCTGCAAATGGTCAACCCGAAAGAGTTCGCCCGTTTCAAACCGCTCAACGTCATCGCCTCGATGCAACTGCTGTGGGCCAGCGCCGACGACTACACCACCGACATGATCAAGCCCTACGTCAGCGCCCTCGCTTTCCGCTATCAGTACCCGGCGCATTCACTGCTCAAGCAAGGCGCGACGATTGCCGGCGCGAGCGACTGGCCGGTGTCGACGCCGAACCCGTTCAACGCCATGGCGCAGGCGATCACCCGCGTCGGCCCGTTGGGCGTGCTCAATGCTGATGAGCGTCTGGACCGCGACACCATGTTCTACGCCTACACCGTCAACGCGGCGCGCACGATTGGCCTGGAGAAACAGATCGGCTCGCTGACGCCGGGCAAGCAGGCGGACTTTATCGTGCTGGATCGCGACGTATTCAGCGTCGACAACAAAGCCCTGCATGACACCAAAGTGCTGCAGACCTGGTTCGGCGGCCGTCAGGTCTACACCGCCACCCAATAACAACACTGCTCCCCCCTGTAGGAGCTGCCGAAGGCTGCGATCTTTTGATCTTGTTTTTAAGGATCAAGATCAAAAGATCGCAGCCT
>NZ_RWIL01000045.1:0-2558 GCF_009764635.1 Pseudomonas sp. PB103
GCTGCGATCTTTTGATCTTGTTTTTTACAATCCAGATCAAAAGATCGCAGCCTGCGGCAGCTCCTACAGGGAAGGTTTGCGCCATTTTTCGATGGGCAATTTGGTGATGGCAAACCCGCTCAACAGGATCGCCGAATAGATCATCAGCTCCCGGGACAGGGTTTGCCCCTCGTACCAGGCGCCGATGATCACGGCGAACACCGGGAAAATGATAAACACGAACGACAGGATGATCGGGCTCAGGCGTTTCAGCAGCAGAAAATAAACGATAAAGCCGCCAACCGAGGCCACTAGCCCGAGGTAAACCAGCGCGCCCCATGAGCGTGCGGTGATGTCCTGGAACACCGGTGTTTCGAAGCTCAGTCCGACAATAAATAACATCGCACCGGCGATACCGATCGGCAGTGTGTTGTAGGTGATCACGCTGATCGCACTCCCGTGTTTTTTCGTCACCACGTAACACAGCGCATGCATCACTGCGGCGCAGAGAATCGCCAGCACCCCCAGCCACTCCGCCTGATCCAGGTGCAGACCCTGACTGCGAATAATCATGAACAGACTGCCAAAACCAATGGCAATGCCGAGCATTTGCGACGGGTAGATCTTCTCGCGCAGAAACAGCGCAGAAAACAGCAGGATAAACACCGGCATGCAACTGAACAGCAGTGCCGTCAGGCCCGACGAGACGTGCATCTCGCCGTAGTTGAGCAGGTAATACGGCAGGCTGAAATACGACAGCGTGACGAACACAAAAAACCAGCGGCTCTGCCGAGGGAACAGCAACGGTTCTTTGCGCAACAACGCGAAACTCAAAAACAGTGGAAATGCGATAAGAAAGCGCAGCCCGGCGGCCGTCAGCGGCGGCACGCTTTCCACGGCGATCTTGATCCCAAGCCAAGTGGTGCCCCAGCTCAGGCAGACGATCAGAAACAGGGTGCTGGTGATTAATCCGGCGAGCCAGGGTTTGCTGATGTTCATCGGTGTGCTGACGGCGGTCGACATGTTGGGTGCTCCGAGCGGTGGAATTGACCTGATCGGTGAAACGGTCTATTTCTGATTGAACCTGTTTTAAGCACGCTATTCGGGGCGAGAATGACTGTCAAAGTAAGTATTGCCATGGTGTCAATCCTCCGCGACGGCCTCAGCAATGGCATCGGCGTGAAGTACAAACGCCTTGCCGATGGCGTGGCGCAGGCCATCGAGGAGGGTGTGATAGAGGCTGGCGGCAAGTTACCGCCGCATCGACTGTTGGCCGACAGCTTGGGCGTGACCATCGGCACGATCAGCCGTGCCTACGGTGAGCTGGAACGTGTGGGATTGGTCGTCGCCCGTGTAGGCGACGGCACTTACGTGCGTAAGAGGGGGATGGAACGGCCGCAGGACAAAGGCTTTCGCAATGTCAGCGATGAGCCGTCCACGTGCCTGGACATGAGTCGGAATCAGCCGATGCCCGGGCAGGAAACCGAATTCATGCGGCAAAGCCTGCTGGATCTGGCCAATGAGCCGGGCGTCTTGCGGCAACTCAGCGGGTATACCGCCGAAGCCGGTATGGCGCGGCATCGCGTGGCGGCGGCCGTTTGGCTCAGCCACGGCGAATTCGTACCCCGCGCCGATCAGGTGCTGTGCGTCAACGGCGGCCAGCATGGTCTGTTGAGCGCGTTGATGGGTTTGCTCAAGGCCGGCGACACGGTTGTCACCGAGCATTTGTCCTACCCCGGTTTGATCAGTGTCGCTCGTCAGCTCGGGATAAAACTGATCGGCGCAGCGATGGACGACGAAGGGCTTTTACCGTCAGCACTGGAGGATATCTGCCGCCAGCATAGGGTTTCGGCGCTTTATTGCACGCCGACGATCCAGAATCCTACGGCGGCGGTGATGTCCGTCCCACGGCGCGAGGCGATTGCCGAAGTCTGTCGCCAACACAATCTGCTGATCATCGAAGACGAAGCGCATGCCGTGCTGGATCGCCAGCGCCCGTTGCCGCTCAGTTATTTTGCGCCGGAGCGATCAATACTGATCGGCAGTTTGAGCAAGGCTGTTTCAGCGGGGTTGCGCGTCGGTTATCTGCACGCGCCGCAAGCGTTGATCGGCCGTATCAGTTCAGCCATTCGCAGCACGTGCTGGATGGCGAATCCTTTATCGATGGAAGTGGCGAGCCTGTGGATCGAAAACGGCATGGCTAAGCACTTGCTGGATGAGCAGATCATTGAGATTGGTCGGCGCAAAGCGCTGGTCGCGCCGGTGCTGGAGGGCTTGAGCTACAACACTCACGCCTTTAGTCCGCACTTCTGGGTGGAAGTCCCCGAGTTGTGGCGCGCCTCGCAGATTGCGGCGGAGTTGAAGGAGAACAATTATCTGGTGGCGACCGCTGAGGCGTTCGCGGTGGGGCATGCGGCGGTGCCGCAGTTTATCCGGGTGAGTGTGTGTAATGCGGTGGGGGATGATCGGTTGTTGCTTAGCGGGTTTGAGGCTCTGGCAAATGCCCTGACACAACACAATCCCCTGTAGGAGCTGCCGCAGGCTGCGATCTTTTGATTCTGTTTTTAAAAGACAAGATC
>NZ_RWIL01000046.1:0-15403 GCF_009764635.1 Pseudomonas sp. PB103
ATCCCATCCCGAACTCAGCAGTGAAACGATGCATCGCCGATGGTAGTGTGGGGTTTCCCCATGTGAGAGTAGGTCATCGTCAAGATTAAATTCCGAAACCCCAATTGCGAAAGCAGTTGGGGTTTTGCTTTGCCCGTAAGAAAAGTTTCAGGCCTGGCAGTACATAGCCAAAAACCCCGAACAGGGTGGCCTGTCGGGGCATATCCATGCAGGTACGCTGCAGATTAATCCGCGGCGCCGCCTCCAGTTTTACCTATTGAAGTACTGACCTGAGTAATGCGTCGCCACCCATGAACTTCATACTCGCGCTCTTGTTCTGCCGAGCCCGGTTTACGCATTGTCAGTTGCGCGTACAGCCCGTCTTTCTTGTCGTAGTCGCCGAAATGGTCGTTCAATCTGGCGACAAAACATTCATTACCGATATTCACCGGAAAGTCGGCGATCGTTTCGATCACATAATAGCCCGCGCCATAACCGTAATACTCCTCGGGTTCCTCTGCTGACGCAGGAATAGGGCACAGCGGTTTTCTTTCCCCGCCAGTGTCGGAGGAGTCTTTGCCGACCGTGGCCAGACCTTTTGCAAGTGCGCGGTGGAGTTCCGGATTCAGCGTGTAAGGCGTCTTGTGGTCTTCTTTCGTCTGGGTACGGGGAATGCTGAGTTGATAGCGATAGTTAACCGTCAGCGTGGGCACTTCGACATTGACTTGCAGCGGGCTGAGTAAATAAACGTTATCAACGCCGTACGCACTGTCGCGATAGGCCGCATAGACCTTGCCACGAATGCTGATCCAGTTAACTGCCTGATTGGCACCGCGACCACTGATGGAATACAACGAACTGCCGACCCCCGATTCCTCGCCAAGTGCAGCGGTTCTGCGAATGAAGCGGTCCCCATCACGGCGATAGGTTTCGTAGAAACTGAACAGCCCCGTGCCGCCGGTGTAAGTCCGGACGATCAGATCGCGTTGGCCGTCTTCGTCCAGATCCAGCAAGTTGAACGTGGTCTGCCCCTGCTCGGTGTCCGCGTCCAGGTTGGACGCCTGCAGGGCCCTCCA
Organism: Pseudomonas sp. PB103; assembly: GCF_009764635.1. Lineage (NCBI taxonomy): Bacteria > Pseudomonadati > Pseudomonadota > Gammaproteobacteria > Pseudomonadales > Pseudomonadaceae > Pseudomonas > Pseudomonas sp. PB103. Next base: position 1,056 of record NZ_RWIL01000046.1, read on the forward strand.
CTCACTTTGGGTAACACCCTTAGGGATGTTCTTCGGGAAGTGGGTTTTTTCGGCGTATTCACCCTCATCCGGTTCTGCGTCAAACACAGTCAGTGGACTTTTGATCGCTAAAGAAGCGAGCGTCCGCTCCAGGGCAAACTGCGGATCACTTTTGCTCGCCGCTCGAATACGCTTTTGCAGATCGTCCAGCGCTTGTTGGTCACTGTCGTTCGGCTTGTAGACAACCGCTTCCTTCCATTGCACTTTTAATACTTGCAGGCGCTCGCGATAACGTTGTTCAAGGCAAGAGACATCATCCGTGCACTCGTCGCGTGTGTTTAGCCACTGACGTTGCGACGCCTTTAGTTCAGGTTTAGCGCCTGCTGAAACCTTCATCAATCCGCGGTAAACCGTACCCATCTGCGCGTCCAGCTCATGCAACTGGTTATTCGCGCAAATGGTGTTTTCGACGGCATTCGCCGCTTTTGTGCAATCCATTCCAGCCGCCATTGCCTGCTGAATAAACAGCAATGCACAGGCGGACACGATGCCGCGTCCTTTGATGTACACGAAGTAAGTCCCGTATTGAGTAGTTGTACCGGCGCGCAGGGTAATCGTTGGACGAGGAATCTTGAAGTGCCGACTTCAGGGAACCCCACTTCTGGCCGATAACCCATTCGGTGACTTAAAAGTCGCGCGAAATCGCTTGATAGCATTTGGCCGCCAGCTATCATCTGCGCGCCTGAAATTGCCCTCACTTCAATTGCCTGGAAATCTTCGATGCTGTCGTATCACCAAAAGAGTTTTCTGATCGTCGATGATTTCTCGGATTTCCGCAGTTCCGTTCGCTCAATGCTGCGCGAGCTCGGGGTCAAGGACGTCGACACTGCCGACACCGGCGAGCAGGCGCTGAAGATGTGTGCGCAGAAGTCCTATGATTTCATTCTGCAGGATTTCCACCTCGGCGACGGCAAGAAGAACGGCCAGCAGGTACTCGAAGACCTGATGCTGGAAAAGCTCATCAGCCATGAGGCGGTATTCGTCATGGTCACCGCCGAGACCAGTCAGGCGATGGTGCTCAGTGCCCTGGAGCACGAGCCCGATGCTTACCTGACCAAACCGTTCAACCGCTCTGGCCTGGCCCAGCGCCTGGAGCGTCTGGAGCAGCGCAAGACATTGCTCAAACCGATTCTGCAAGCCCTCGATCGCGGCAAACCGGTCGAGGTGCTTAACGCTTGCATCGCCCTGTGCAAGCAGGACATCCGTTATTCGCCGCTGTGCCTGCGCTACCGTGCCGATGCATTGCGCGACATGAACCAGAATGAAGCGCTGGAGCGTCTTTACGACAGCATCATCGCTGACCGACCGCTGCCATGGGCGTTCGCCGGGCTGGGCAAATTGTTGTTCAAGCGCGGTCAGGTGGCACAGGCCAAAGGTGTTTACGAAAAAGCCTTGAAGGTGTTTCCGATGATGCCTTCGCTGTATGACGGCATGGCCGACGTGCTGGTGTCCGAAGGTGACACCAAAGGCGCACAGCAGGTGCTGGAAGAGGCGATTCGTCTGTCGCCGCTGGCGGTACGTCGCCAGGCCTTGCTCGGCAAACTGGCGATGGCCAATGAAGATTTCGACACCGCCTCGCGCGCCTATCGGCAAGCCGTGGCGCAAGGCGCACAGTCGCGATTCAAGGATCCGGAAAGTAACCTTGGTCTGGCCCATGCGCTGATCAGTAAGGGCAGTGAGCGCGGTCTCGACACGCGCACGCGGCTGGAGATCAACACCACGCTCAGTGCCGTGGCCAAAGAGAATCCGACCGATCCGGGCCTGCAGATTCGTGCGCGCCTGATGAAGGCCACCAGCCTGCTGCTCAATGATGCCGAGACCGCCGACAAGCTCACCGAGCAGGCGTTGATGCGCCTCGACGGCATGGAGCAGTTCATGAGTCCGGAGGCGGCGCTGCTAGTCGCCAAGCAACTGCAAATGCTCGGTCAGGCCGAGGCGGGCACATCGATGCTCAAGAGCTGCGCGGAAATCTACGGCGACGATCCGGCGGTGATGAAAGACATCGCCAAGCTCACCGACGACCCGACTATCCTCAGTTCCAGTAACGCCGCTGCCGATCTCAACCGTCAGGGCGTGCGCGTGTACAAGACCGGCAATCTGGTGGAGGCCCGCGAGGTGTTCCGCAAGGCGCTGAAGATGCAACCGAAGAACATCAGTATCGCGCTGAACATGGCCCAGTCGCTGCTGCACGGCACCGACACTTCGGTGCCGTCGGCGGAGCTGGAAGAATGTCGGGCCTGCCTGAAAATGGTTGGCCTGATGCCCGACACCGACGCGCGTCATGCGCGTTATCAGAAGCTGAAAAGCAAGGCGTTTGGCGAATGAACCACGACCCGCAGGCTTTGGATTTTTCCACGGTGATCGCCTCCACCGTCCACGACATGAAAAACTCGCTGGCCATGCTCATGCAGGCACACAGCCAATGGCTGGCGCGTTTGCCTGAGGCGCAGCGCCAAGGCACGGAGCCGGGCGTGATCGACTTCGAGTTCGCCCACCTCAATGGCATGCTGGTGCAGTTGCTCGGGCTGTATAAGCTCGGCGTCAACCAGTTGCCACTGCAACCGGCCTATCACGAGCTCGATGACTTTATCGAAGCGCAACTGGCGTCGCATCAAGAGGTGTTCGCCAGTCGCGGCATCGTCGCTACTTATGAGGTTGATCCGCTGAGCCCGCTCGGTTTCTTTGATCGCGAGCTGGTCGCCTCGGTGCTCGGCAACTGCATCAACAATGCGATTCGCTATGCCCGCGAATCTCTGCTGATTACCGTCAGCGACGAGGCCGGGCAACTGGTCCTGAGCATCAACGACGACGGCGACGGTTACCCGGCCGAGATGCTCGAGCGTCAGGCCGATTACGTGCAGGGCATCAACCACAGCAGCGGCAGCACCGGGCTCGGTTTGTATTTCGCCAACCGCATCGCAGCGCTGCATCAGCGCAACGGTGTTGAAGGTCGCACGGAAATCCGCAACGGCGGTCCGTTGGGCGGCGGCATATTCAGCCTCTACCTGCCCTGAAAGCATGCCTTGTGTAGGAGCTGCCGAAGGCTGCGATCTTTTGATGTTGTTCTTGAAAGCAAGATCAAAAGATCGCAGCCTTCGGCAGCTCCTACAGAGGGCGCTTTCGGGTGTGGTTATTTTGTGTGACGCTGCTTGATATTGCGAACAGCCGAAGCCTATTTTGTACGAGTCGCCGTTCGCGGCTCGCACAATAACAAGGATAGCGTCATGACAACCGATGGCCAGCGTTCACTCGCACAGCGACTGACGGGCATTGATGAGATTGAATGTGTCACGCCGGATTTGAATGGCGTGCCGCGAGGCAAGGTAATGACCGCTGAGGGTTTCCTCGAAGGGCGGCGTTTGCAGCTGGCGCGTGGCGTGCTGCTGCAATGCATCATGGGTGGTTATCCCGCGGCGCGGTTTTACGGCAGCGATGACGGCGATCTTGCCCTGATTGCCGAACCGAGCCAGATCCATCGCTTGCCGTGGAGCGACGATCCGCGTGCCCTGGCCATTTGCGACGCCGATGAACTGACCGGCGAAAGCTCCAATCTGTCGACCCGTGGCCAGTTGAAGAAGGTCATCGCACGCTACGCGGCGCGCGGTCTGGCGCCGGTGGTGGCGACCGAACTGGAATTTTTTATCTTCGCCCCCAACACAGATCCGACCCAACCCTTTCGCCCACCAGTCGGCCTCGATGGTCGTCGCGAGGATGGCCAGTCGGCGTTCAGCGTCAGTTCCAACAATGGACTGCGCCCGTTCTTCAGCGAAGTCTACAAATGCATGGCCGCCCTCGGTCTGCCGCGCGACACTTTCATGCACGAAATGGGCGTCAGCCAGTTCGAGATCAATCTGCTGCACGGCGATCCGTTGCTGCTGGCCGATCAGACGTTTCTGTTCAAACACCTGCTCAAAGAAGTCGCGCTCAAGCACGGTCTGACCGTGGTGTGCATGGCCAAGCCGCTGGCGCATACGCCGGGCAGTTCGATGCATATTCACCAGAGCATCGTCGACATCAACAGTGGCAAGAATGTCTTCAGCGACGAAAACGGCCAGCCGACGGCAATGTTCCGCCACTTCATCGGTGGGCAGCAGGCGGGCATGGCCGAGTTCACCGCACTGTTTGCACCCAACGTGAACTCCTACCAGCGCTTGTGCCATCCGTACGCATCGCCGAACAACGCCTGCTGGTCCCATGACAATCGCGCCGCTGGCTTGCGTATTCCCGCCAGTTCGCCGGTCGCTCGTCGGGTCGAAAACCGTTTGCCAGGCGCCGACGCCAACCCGTATCTGGCGATTGCCGCCAGTCTGGCTGCGGGCTTGCACGGTATTGAGCATGAGCTGGAGCCGACTGAAGCCATTCAAGGGGAGTTCGAGGTGCCGGACAACCTTTCGCTGCCGTGTACCTTGCATGCCGCGCTTGATCGTCTGAAACGTAGCCAATTGGCGAGGGAACTGTTCGGACAGGAGTTCATCGAAGGCTACATCGCTTCGAAGACCATGGAGTTGACCAGCTTCTTTGACGAAATCACTCCCTGGGAACGGCGTGTTCTAGCAGCCCAGGCCTGACGAACTGTCGCCATCGGGCTATCGTTTTGATAGCCCGGTATTCACTGCAAGGAGCCGCTCGGAACGCCGATGCGCCAAATCTGGAAATCCTTTCGAGCGCTGTATTTCGCCTCGCTGATGATGTTGATCGGCTCGGGCCTTCTCTCTACTTACCTGGCGTTGCGCCTGGCCGCTGACCATGTCGACGGGCTGTGGGTCGGCGCGCTGATGGCGGCCAACTATTTCGGTCTGGTACTGGGCGGCAAGATTGGCCACCGGCTGATTGCGCGGGTCGGGCATATCCGGGCTTATTCGGCGTGTGCCGGCATTGTCGGGGCGGCGGTGCTCGGTCATGGTCTGGTCGATTGGCTGCCGGCATGGCTGGTACTGCGGACCATCGTCGGTCTGGGCATGATGTGCCAATACATGGTGATCGAAAGCTGGCTCAATGAGCAGGCGGACGCCAACCAGCGTGGGTTGGTGTTCAGTGGCTACATGATCGCTTCGTATCTTGGCCTGGTGCTGGGCCAACTGATTCTGGTCATGCACCCGGGCCTGGGCCTGGAGCTGCTGATGCTGGTCGCCCTGTGCTTTGCGCTGTGCCTGGTCCCGGTGACATTGACGCGACGGATTCACCCGGCGCCGCTGCATCCGGCGCCGATGGAGCCGCGCTTCTTTATCAAGCGCGTGCCGCAGTCGCTGAGTACCGTGCTCGGTGCCGGTCTGATCATCGGTTCGTTCTACGGTCTGGCACCGTTGTATGCCTCGCAGCAAGGGCTGTCGACCGAACAGGTCGGTTTGTTCATGGGAAGCTGCATCTTTGCCGGTTTGTTGGTGCAGTGGCCGTTGGGCTGGTTGTCCGACCGTTACGACCGGGCCTTGCTGATTCGCTGTTTTGCCGGGTTCCTGGCGGTCGCGGCGTTGCCGTTGGCGATCATGCCGCAGGTGCCGCTGGAGGTGTTGTTCATTGTCGGTTTCTTCTGTTCGCTGGTGCAGTTCTGTCTGTATCCGCTGGCGGTGGCCTTCTCCAACGACCACGTCGAGGGTGATCGCCGGGTTTCGCTGACGGCGATGCTGTTGGTGACCTATGGTGTAGGGGCGAGCATCGGGCCGTTGCTGGCGGGTGTGCTGATGAAGCTGTTTGGCAGCCAGAGTCTGTATGCATTCTTCAGCTTCTTTGCCTTGGTACTGGTGTGGCGAATCCGCCCGAAAGCTGTAACCAACTTGCATCAGGTCGACGATGCACCACTGCATCACGTGGCGATGCCGGACAGCATGTCCAGTTCGCCACTGGTGGCTGCGCTGGACCCGCGCGTGGATGAGCAGGTAGTGCAGGATCAGATGCAGAACACCGTGGCACCGGAGCCTGAGTCGCAACCTGATCCGGAACCTGAGGTGCAGCCTGAACCTGTGGTTGAGGCTGGTGCGGATGATGACAGCGATAAACCGACGCCGGACATCAGTGGTGGCAGACCTTGATATCCTGGAGTCGCAGCCATCAGTAGTGAGCCTATGACTCTGCAGTAAAGAGTCTCTGCAGTTGACCCTGTCTCTGTGGTGAGGGGAGCTCATTGCTGTGGGATCGTTTGAGCACAAAAAAGGGCAGTCCCGCCAAGGACTGCCCTTCTTGTTTGCGCGTCTGAATCACATGTCGTCTTTGTCGAAACGCCGTGCTTCACGCTGCAATTGATAAACAAAACGCTCAACGTTGCGGGCAGCCTGGCCACTGATGTTGTGGAAGCGCAAACCGGCAAAGGTGATGTTGAGTTTTTCTTCGAAGTGCAGATAGCGCAGTTCGACAGAGATCGGCTGGTTGCCGAACAGTGGCGGGGCGATCATGCGATCGTAGACCTGGCCCAGTTGCAGGCGGTCAGTGATGTCGCCTTCGAAGCGCAGCTTGCAACCGGTGGCGGAAATATCCAGCAGTTTGCCGTTGATAGGCGCCTTGAGCTTTTCGCCGCCAAGTTCAACGCTGACCAGATCGGTCAGTTTCAGCGCGGCGCGAAATGCATTGCGACGTTGGTGGTAAACCACCTCGGTCGGCAGCTCGCCGGTGTAAAAGCGATCGCCTTCGGACTCTTCGATGTTCAGCGTGCCGGTGCATTCCCAGGCGATGCGCACGCCTTCATGAAAACCTTCGACCTTGAACGGCTCACCGGCCTGCAAGAAACGCTCGCCGTCGCGTGGGATCATTTCGTCCAGAGCGATCGTCCCGGTGTCACGGTCGACCTTGATCAGGTAGCTCTGGAAACGCTGGCTGCGCTCGTGGAAGGTGATGATCAGCGGATCATGGCTTTCTTGCAGCTGGCGCAGGTTGCTGGAGATTTCCAGAGGTGTGGTGAGCACCTTTGGTGGCTGCGGAGCATCATCCGCGCTAAGGACGTTGGACACGTTGAATCAATCTCCAGACAAAATTTGACTACGACTAGCCAGCATTTTGCCAGCATGTTTCGCAGGTTGATAGAGCGCAGGCATCGAACGGCTCACGCCTGACTGAGCGCGCGCGGCTTCGCAAGCTTGGAGAAGGCACCGCTGGCGTCGTAGAGCGCTGGCGGCTCGCCGCCGGTGAGGATCTTCAGCTGATTGGCCGTGGAGGCCTGCTGGACCAGGATCGATTGGCCATTGTTGACGTTGGCCGCCTGGCATTGCGCGATGAGGTCGGTGAGGAAATCGCTCTGGCTGAGCAATTGTTCGCCAATGCTCGATTGGCTGGCCAATTGCTCAAGCCCCTGCCGATTGGTCGGCAGGTTAAGGCTGGCGAGGATCTCGCTGCGTTTGCGGCCATGCTGTTCGAGCAGAATGATCAGCGCCTGTTTGCGTGCCAGAACTTCTTCCAGCAGGGGCATGTCACGACCGTGCAAAGCGAGGGACTCGGTTTGCAATAACTCCAGCAAATGTTGAGCTGGAGCAAAGTCGTCGATGATCAGTTGCAATAAATTAGTGTCGTGCATGGCTGGCCTTGGGTTTTAAGCGTCCAAAAGCCTGGCGCTGGCGTTGGCCTAGCGCTGGGCTTCGAAGTTGAGCAGTTTGCTGGCTACACGGTTGCTGTCGACTTTATAGCTGCCATCGGCAATCGCGGCTTTCAACTCGGCCACACGGGCTTTGTCGACAGCAGGTTGATCGCGCAGCTTGTCAGTGATCTTCTGCAACTGTTGAGCCTCATTGCTGAGGTGTACCGATTCCCCGCTTTTTGCGGTACTGGCCGATTCGGCCGGGGTATTCAGCGGCGCGGAAGTGCCGTTTTCGGCGGTTTCCTTAGGCGCGCTGGTACGTGTACTGCCTGTAAGTGACGAGGAGCTGTTCAAACGGCTGAAATCGATGACCATGATAAAAACCTCTGGGAATTTGGACGCTTGCCATGTTTTCGGCCATCCCCTGGAAAACTTTAGGCGCATTTACCAATGAACCTTGCATGCGCCGGCGCGAGTCCTGCTGCGGCACAGTTTAGGGAACAGCCGGGATCAGCGCCAGTTTTCTACATTGCTACTTCCACTTGGCCTGGCGCGGTGACTTGCGCCTTGATGACCCGTTGGGAGTTAAGGTTTTTCACCCGGATCTGTTCTTTCAATCCGCCGTTGGACAGGGCTTCGCCCGGCATCCGTACCGCCAGCGTACCGCTGCGGGCGGTAATCACCACTTGATCGCCTTTGCGAATGACTTCGGCCTGTTCCAGATGGACCAGGGTAATCACCTGATCGGCGACCGTTGGTCGGGTTAATTTTTGCCCGATCGCTTCGTCCACCGAGGTCAGAAAGCCCTGATTGATCAGGCTGACGTCGCGTTCGCGCAAGGTCACGTCTTGCGGTTCGATAATTCCGGCACGCTTGAGTGGCCGGGTGGTGGTGACAATCTCGCGAAACAGGCGGACTTGAGCGGGCACGAACACGGTCCAGGGTGAGGATCCCTCACAGCGAACCTTCACGGTTACCCGGCCCAAAGGACGTGCCGGGCTCTCCAAAGTGGCTGTCAATTCCTTGTCGCACATAGGCATGCGCATACGTGGATCGAGTTGCTTGACCTCGATTTCATAGCGGCCTTCGGTTTGACTGGTGGCCAGATAGTCTTCTACGGTGAACTCAAGAAAGCCCTGAGTGACGCCGATAAGCATGTCAGGCAAGGTAACCGCATCAGCAATGGCAGGGCTGCCAGCAAAAAAGCAGCAAATGGCGCACGCGGCACAAAGCCCTCTGCGGAGGGGCGATGTCAGGCGTCGGAAAAATGTCGTTTGAGCGTTCATACGAGTTAAAAAGCAAGCGCCGTGCCGTTTAGCAATGAATGTGCGTCGCAACAACACTTGGCGTTGGTGTAGGAGTCTGGGCATGGCTGGTGTAATGGATTCGGTGAACCAGCGCACGCAACTGGTGGGGCAGAATCGCCTGGAGCTGTTGTTGTTCCGGCTTGACGGTCAGCAGCTCTATGGAATCAACGTGTTCAAGGTGCGGGAAGTGCTGCAATGCCCGTCGCTGACGTTGATGCCCAAGTCCAGTCCTGTCGTGTGCGGGGTGGCGAATATTCGAGGGGCGACCATTCCGATCCTGGATCTGGCAATGGCAACCGGCTCGGGTGCGTTGAAAGACAAGAACAACCCGTTCGTGATCATCACGGAGTACAACACCAAGACCCAGGGTTTCCTGGTCCGCTCGGTGGAGCGCATCGTCAACATGAACTGGGAAGAGATTCATCCGCCGCCCAAGGGCACGGGTCGCGATCATTACCTGACCGCTGTGACTCGGGTGGACAATCAGTTAGTCGAAATCATCGACGTCGAGAAAGTGCTGGCGGAAGTTGCGCCGACACCGGAAGCGATTTCGGTGGGCGTGGTCGATGTCGAGACCCAGACCAAGGCGTTGTCGCTGCGGGTCTTGACGGTCGATGACTCGTCAGTGGCGCGCAAGCAGGTCACGCGTTGCCTGCAGACGATCGGCGTCGAAGTGGTGGCGCTGAACGATGGCAAGCAGGCGCTGGATTACCTGCGCAAGCTGGTCGATGAGGGCAAGAAGCCGGAAGAAGAGTTCCTGATGATGATCTCCGACATCGAGATGCCGGAGATGGACGGGTACACCCTGACGGCCGAGATCCGCGCTGACCCGCGCATGCAAAAGCTTCACATCATCCTGCATACTTCGTTGTCCGGGGTATTCAATCAGGCGATGGTCAAGAAAGTCGGTGCTGATGACTTCCTGGCCAAATTCCGTCCTGATGACCTGGCATCCCGGGTAGTCGACCGGATCAAAGCAGCAGATATCAGCTAAGGGCGTTTTGCCCTTGGCGGTCAACACGATTTAAGAGGCGGCATCATTGTCTACGGGTAATTTGGATTTCGAACAGTTCCGGGTCTTCCTGGAAAAAGCCTGTGGCATTTTGCTCGGTGAAAACAAGCAGTACCTGGTCTCGAGCCGTCTCAACAAACTGATGGAGCAGCAAGGCATCAAATCCCTGGGTGAGCTGGTTCAGCGCATCCAGACCCAGCCGCGCAGCGGTTTGCGCGAGCAGGTGGTCGATGCCATGACGACCAACGAAACCCTGTGGTTTCGTGATACCTATCCGTTTGAAGTCTTGAAGAACAAGGTACTGCCTGAAGCGATCAAGGCCAGCCCCAACCAGCGTCTGCGGATCTGGTCGGCAGCCTGCTCGTCGGGCCAGGAACCGTACTCGCTGTCGATGTCGATCGACGAGTTCGAGCGCAGCAACCTGGGCCAGTTGAAGATGGGTGTGCAGATCGTTGCCACTGATTTGTCCGGCCTGATGCTGACCAACTGCAAGACGGGCGAGTACGACAGCCTGGCGATCGGTCGCGGTTTGTCGCCGGAACGTCTGCAGCGTTACTTCGACCCGAAAGGGCCGGGCCGCTGGGTGATCAAGGCGCCGATCAAGAACCGCGTGGAATTCCGCTCGTTCAACCTGCTCGACAGCTATGCCGCGCTGGGCAAGTTCGACATCGTGTTCTGCCGCAACGTGTTGATCTACTTCTCTGCCGAAGTGAAGAAAGACATCCTGTTGCGCATTCACAGCACGTTGAAGCCGGGCGGTTATCTGTTCCTTGGCGCTTCCGAAGCGCTGAACGGTTTGCCGGACCATTACCAGATGGTGCAGTGCAGCCCGGGGATCATTTACCAGGCGAAATGATTGCATCGGCAACAGCAAAAAACGGCAGGCCCGCAAAGGCCTGCCGTTTTTTTATGCCTCTCACATCCCCCTCTGTAGGAGCTGCCGAAGGCTGCGATCTTTTGATTTTGTTTTTTAAGAACAAGATCAAAAGATCGTCCGATCGCGGCCCGAGCCTTCGGCAGCTCCTACAGGGGGAGGTGTTAACAGGAAGAAGCGGCAGAAAAGCGGCATTCGGCGGAAACCGGTTGCCGCTTTTCTGGCATTGCCGCTTTGCCGATTGCCCGCGAAGCCCCGGTTTACGGGGTTTTTTCGCTTTGGCACGCCGCTTGCTAAAGCTCAGTTACGAAAAACCGGTCACCCGAAGGTTCCCGACATGAGCATCAGCTTCGATAAAGCGCTCGGCATTCACGAACAAGCCCTGGGCTTCCGCGCCCAGCGCGCTGAAGTCCTGGCCAACAACATCGCCAACGCCGATACCCCGAACTACAAAGCTCGGGATCTGGACTTCTCCAAAGTGCTGGAAGCACAGACCGAGAAAACCAAAAAAGGCGGCAACTTTGCCCTCAACATGACCAACAGCCGTCATATCGAGGCCGAAGGTCTGGGCAATGGCGACGAATCGCTGATGTATCGCACACCGATGCAGCCTTCGATCGACCAGAACACTGTGGACGCCCAACTGGAACAGTCGAACTACGCGGAAAACGCCGTCGGCTTCCAGGCCAGCTTCACCCTGCTCAACAGCAAATTCAAAGGGCTGGTGTCAGCCCTGCGCGGAGAGTAATCCATGTCCCTGTCCAGCGTTTTCAACATTGCCGGCAGCGGCATGAGCGCACAAACCACGCGTTTGAACACCGTGGCTTCGAACATCGCCAACGCCGAAACCGTCTCGTCGAGCATCGACCAGACCTATCGCGCCCGTCACCCGGTATTCGCCACCATGTTCCAGGGCGGCCAGAACAGCGGCAGCAACTCGCTGTTCCAGAGTCAGGACGCGGCCGGTCAAGGTGTGCAGGTGCTCGGTGTGGTCGAAGACCAGAGCAACCTCGAAGCGCGCTACGAGCCGAACCATCCGGCCGCCGACGCCAAGGGCTACGTCTACTACCCGAACGTCAACGTGGTGGAAGAAATGGCTGACATGATTTCCGCGAGCCGTTCGTTCCAGACCAACGCCGAAATGATGAACACCGCCAAAACCATGATGCAGAAGGTGCTGACCCTCGGTCAGTAATAAGGGGCGACTGCCATGAGTGTTTCCGATTCCACCAGCGGCGTAAGCATTAAAGACGTATTGGCCAATTCTTCGGTCAAGACCGGGACGACCACTGATGGTCTGGCTGCGGCCACCAACAGTGCCACCGGTAAACAGGCCCTGGGCAAAGATGCGTTTCTGCAATTGCTGGTCACCCAGCTGAAAAACCAGAACCCGCTCGACCCGCAGGACAACAGTGAGTTCGTCGCTCAGTTGGCGCAGTTCAGCAGTCTGGAAGGCATCACCACGCTGAACTCCACCGTCAGCGGGATTGCCGGCAACTACAACTCGTCGCAAGCATTGCAAGCGTCGTCGCTGGTGGGCCGTTCGGTCATCGCCCAGACCGACAAGGCGGTGGTCGATACCAGCAAGAGCCTCAACGGCACCGTGGTGGTTCCGGCCTCCGGCGCTGTCTCGCTGTCGATCAAAGATGCCGACGGCAAAGTCGTGCGCACCATCGACATGGGCAACCAGACCGCTGGCAATGCCGGTTTCATCTGGGACGGCAAAGACACGTCCGGCGCGGTCGCGGCAGCGGGCACTTACACGTTCACCGCCAGCGCCACGTACGACGGCAAGGCGACTTCGCTGGTTACGTATCTGCCGGCCACCGTTAACAGCGTGACCATCAGCCAGACCGGCGGTGAGTTGATGCTGAACCTGGCAGGCCTGGGCAGCGTCGCGCTGTCCAAAGTACAAACCATTGGTATATAGAGCCGACTAACCGGCACAAAGGAGTGGAATATGTCTTTCAATATCGGCCTTAGCGGTCTCTATGCAGCCAACAAACAACTGGACGTGACCGGTAACAACATCGCCAACGTCGCGACCACCGGTTTCAAATCGTCCCGTGCAGAATTCGAAGACGTGTACTCGGCCACGCGCCTGGGCACTGGCAGCAAGACCGTCGGTAACGGCGTGCGTCTGGCCAACGTGTCCCAGCAGTTCGGTCAGGGTGACGTGAGCAACACCGGCAACGTGTTGGACATGGCTATCCAGGGCAACGGTTTCTTCATCCTCAGCGACAACGGTTCGCTGAGCTACACCCGTGCGGGTGCGTTCAAGACTGACGCTGAAAACTACGTAGTCGACAACAACGGTAACCGCCTGCAGGGTTACGGCGTTGATGCCAACGGCAAGATCATGACCGGCGTGCTGACCGACCTGAAGATCGACACCTCGGCCCTCAAGCCGAACGCAACGTCGAAGATCGACCAGACCATGAACGTGAACTCGGAAGACACCAAGCCAACGGTGGCGCCGTTCAGTCCGACCGATCTGAACAGCTACAACAAGCTGATTTCGACGCCGGTCTACGACACTCAGGGTAACGAGCACCGCATGGATCAGTACTACGTGAAAACGGGTACCAATGCCTGGAGCGTCTACACCTACATGGATGGTCGTACCCCATCGGATCCGACCAGCAACACCTTGACGCCGATGACTCACGACATCACCTTCAACTCTGATGGTTCCATCGCGACCTTGACGGCGGGCACTGGCTGGGTCAAATCCGGCAACACCCTGACCATGAACGGCTGGATTCCTGGTGTGGTGACCAACGCGACGACCTCGCCAGTGACTTGGGGGCCGAACGGTTCCAAGGCCAACAGTACCGGTATCGCCTTCAACACGGCGTTGACCACTTCGTATAACTCTCCGACGGCGCGCACTGCGCAGTATCAAGACGGTTACGCGACTGGGCAGATTTCCAGTCTGACCATCGATTCGACCGGGGTGATGACGGCTAACTTCAGCAACCAGCAGACCAAGGCGATTGGTCAGGTAGCGGTAGCGAGCTTTGCCAACGAGCAGGGTCTGCAGCCGATTGGCGGTACGCGCTGGAAGGAGACTTTCGCGTCGGGTGTGGCCGGGGTTGATTCGCCGAAAACCGGTACGTTGGGCGCGATCGTGTCGAACTCGCTGGAAGAGTCGAACGTTAACTTGACCAATGAGCTGGTGGACCTGATCAAGGCGCAGAGTAACTATCAGGCGAACGCCAAGACCATTTCGACTCAGAGCACGATTATGCAGACCATTATTCAGATGACCTGATTTGGGTTTTGGGTTTTGGGTTTTGGTTTGTGGAAGGGGCCCCTCGGTTGAGGGGCTTTTTTTTGGGCTTGGATTGGGGGGGTATCCGTTGCTGCGGTAACGGCTGCTTAGGGTTCCGCCCTTACGGCGGGTCACTTTTTCCAGACGCCGAAAAAGTAACCAAAAAGGCTTGCTCCTACGTACGGCCCGCTCGCTGGGGCTCGGGGTTCCTTCGCTGCGGGATCGATCCGGGCGCAGCGCCTACGGTTTGCTTCGCTGCACCTCCTCTCGCTGTGTTTGGCTGCGCCAAACGGTCGCTGCGCTCCCACCCCCGGATCAATCCCTCCACTCAGCCTTCCGACGTC
>NZ_RWIL01000047.1:0-11412 GCF_009764635.1 Pseudomonas sp. PB103
TGCGATCTTTTGATCTTGTTTTTAAGGACCAAGATCAAAAGATCGCAGCCTTCGGCAGCTCCTACATGGCTCCTATACGATTTGGCTGAGCTTGCTCAGGGTGTTGAGGTAGTCGCGGGGATTCTCGCCCAGCAAACGGCGAAACATCGCGCTGAACGCCCGCGCGCTGGCGTAGCCCAAATCCTGCGCCACGCGCTGCACACTGTCGCCGGCGAGCAGGCGGGGCAGGGCTTCCATCAGGCGCAATTGCTGGCGCCAGGCATTGAAACTCATCGTTAACTGTTGCTGGAACAGCCGCGCCAACGTGCGAGAGCTGGCGCCGACCTGCTGCGCCCAGTCTTCCAGCGTGTTGGGATGATCGGGGGTGTGCAGCAGCGCCAGGCAAATATTTTGCAGGCGTCGATCAGTCGGCATCGGAATGTGCAGCGGCAGGTTTTCCAGGCTGGCCAGTTCTTCCAGCATCAGTTGCTGAATCAGCGGGTTGTCGGCGTGCGGCGGGCCTTGCACGGCGCGCAGGATCAGCTCGCGCAGCAGCGGCGTTACTGCCAGCACACAACACTGTTGCAGGCTGGCCGGCGACCGCTCGGGAGCGATGAACAGCGAGCGCATTTGCACGTCGCCACTCATGAAAATCTCATGCGCCACTTGCGGCGGTATCCACACCGCGCGGCTCGGCGGAATCACCCATGCGCCCGACGCCGTGACCACCCGCATGATGCCGCTGGCCGCGTACAGCAACTGCGCCTCGCGATGCACATGCAGCGGCTGGTGCGCGCCGTCGAGATAATCCCGGGGATAGGCGCTCACCGGGCCGTGTTCAAAGTGGCTGATCAACATGTCTGATTCAATGACTTGCTTGGCAGGAATGCGCTTTCCGGCCAACTTAGCATAAGCGGCACACAACAACGTAAAGCGTGCCGCCATGAATCAATCGAGAAACGTTATTCGCTACATCAACGCCGCCCATGTGATCGATCACATGTTCATGCTGATTTTTCCCGCCGCCGTACTCGGCATGACCCAGGCCTTTGGCCTCGACTATGCCGCGCTGATCGGCCTGTCGCTGGGCGGCTTCATCGCTTTCGGTGCTTGCTCGCTACCGGCCGGTTGGCTGGGCGATCACTGGAGCCGCCGGCAAATGATGCTGGTGTTTTTCTTCGGCATCGGCGCCTCGGCGATTTTCACCGGCCTGAGCAGCAGCCCGATGATGCTGGTATTCGGCCTGACCCTGATCGGCATTTTTGCCGCGATTTATCACCCGGTGGGCACGGCAATGCTGGTCGCCTACGCACAAAACCGTGGCCGCGAAATCGGTATCAATGGCATGTGGGGCAACCTCGGCGTAGCATTTTCGGCGCTGGTTACCGGGTTGCTGGTGGCGCAGTTCGGCTGGCGCTCGGCGTTCCTGATACCCGGTGCGGTGGCGATTGTTCTGGGTGTCGGCTTCGCCTTGCAGGTGCGTGAGGAGCCGATCCCCAAGCGTGCGCACACGCCATTGAAGGGCGCCGCAGGTCAGCGCATTTCGATGGTCATGGTCTTCGGCGTGCTGGCGTTGGCCACGGCCACCGGCGGCGTGGTGTTCAACGCCACCACCATGACCTATCCGAAACTGTTTCAGGAGCGTTTGCATGAGCTGTTCGCCTCCCCGCAAACCCTCGGTGTGGTGGTCAGCCTGGCGTATGCCTTCGGGGCGGTCGCGCAGTTGAGCATCGGCCGGGTTTTGCACCGGCTCAGCCTGAAATGGCCGTTCATTGTGTTGACGCTGTGCCAGGCGCCGCTGCTGTTTGCGCTGGCTTACGCCGATGGCTGGGCGGTGATTGCCCTCGGTGCGGCGTTCATGTTCGTGGTGTTCGGTCAGGTCACGGTCAACGATGCAATGGTCGCCAACTTCGTTGCGCCACAGTGGCAATCGCGGGTGTTCGCCTTGCGTTACTGCTTGTCGTTCGGTGCCAGTGCGACAGCGATTCCGCTGATTTCCTACGTCGAACCGCGCCATGGTTTTGTAGGCCTTTACTTGATTCTCGCGGGTTTCGGCGCGCTGACCTTCCTCGCAGCAGTGGTTTTCCCACGGACACCTTCTGAGGCAGCTGTAGGACAAACGGCCTGATCGGTGAAGAAAACCGGCAAATGCTGGCGCAAGGCTAGCATTTGTACGGCTCTGCAAATCATTCCTTTGGCTGATTTGGCTGGCGTATAAGGGTTCTAGAGTACAAATCTCTACGCCAACACCGTGCAGCCAGAAAAGGGATTCATATGTTGCAGACTCGCGTCATTCCCCCGGCCGATGGGGCCTACCAGTATCCATTGCTGATCAAACGGCTGCTGATGTCCGGCGCCCGTTACGAGAAAACCCGCGAGATCATCTACCGTGACCAGTTACGCTACAGCTATCCGACGCTGATCGAGCGCGTGGCGCGGCTGGCCAATGTGCTGACGGCCGCCGGTGTGAAAGCCGGTGACACCGTGGCGGTGATGGATTGGGACAGCCATCGTTACCTGGAATGCATGTTTGCCATTCCCATGATCGGCGCGGTGATTCACACCATCAACGTGCGCCTGTCGCCAGAACAGATTCTCTACACCATGAACCACGCCGAAGACCGCTTTGTACTGGTCAACAGCGAGTTCGTCGGGCTGTATCAGGCGATCGCGCCGCACTTGACCACCGTCGAGAAAACCCTGCTGCTGACCGATCTGCCGGAGAAGACTGCCGACTTGCCGAACCTGGTCGGTGAGTACGAGCAACTGCTGGCCGCCGCGAGTCCGCAGTACGACTTCGAGGATTTCGACGAAAACTCGGTCGCCACCACGTTCTACACCACCGGCACCACCGGCAACCCGAAAGGCGTGTACTTCACCCATCGGCAATTGGTGCTGCACACCATGGGCGTGGCGACGATCATGGGCTCCATCGACAGCGTGCGCCTGCTGGGCACCAACGATGTGTACATGCCGATCACGCCGATGTTTCACGTGCATGCCTGGGGCCTGCCTTATGTGGCGACCATGCTTGGGCTCAAGCAGGTTTATCCGGGCCGCTACGACCCGGAATTTCTCGTCGAGTTGTGGCGCAAGGAGAAGGTCACGTTCTCCCACTGCGTGCCGACCATCCTGCAGATGCTGCTCAACGCCAAAGGTGCGCAAGACACCGATTTCGCTGGCTGGAAAATTGTCATCGGTGGCAGCGCGCTCAATCGCACGCTGTATGAAACCGCCAAGGCTCGCGGTATTCAGCTGACGGCGGCGTATGGCATGTCCGAGACCGGGCCGCTGGTGTCCTGCGCGCACCTCAATGACGAGCTGATGGCCGGCAGCGAAGACGAACGCACTACTTACCGGATCAAGGCTGGCGTGCCGGGGCCATTGGTCGAAGCGGCGATTGTCGACGGCGACGGCAACTTCCTTCCGGCCGACGGCGAAACCCAGGGCGAACTGGTGCTGCGCGCACCGTGGCTCACCGAAGGCTATTTCAATGAACCGCAGAAGGGCGCCGAGCTGTGGGCCGGTGGCTGGCTGCACACCGGCGACGTCGCCACACTCGACAGCATGGGCGTGATCGACATCCGCGACCGCATCAAGGACGTGATCAAGACCGGCGGCGAATGGATTTCCTCGCTGGACCTCGAAGACCTGATCAGCCGGCATGTCGCGGTACGCGAAGTAGCAGTGGTGGGCATCGCCGATCCACAGTGGGGCGAGCGCCCGTTTGCGCTGCTGGTAATCCGCGAAGGGCACGTGATCGGGGCGCGAGAGCTCAAGGAACACCTCAAGCCGTTCGTGGAATTGGGGCACCTGAGCAAGTGGGCGATCCCGAGTCAGATTGCCCTTGTTACTGAAATTCCCAAGACCAGTGTCGGCAAGCTCGACAAGAAGCGCATCCGCCTCGACATCACTGAATGGCAGGCCAACAACAGCACCTTCCTCTCGACACTTTAGTGTCTGCTGGCGCGCCGAAAACGGCGCGCCAGACCCACCAAGCAAGCGCTTGGCTTGTGAAATCGAAAAATTCAGCCATCCTTGCCGTGCCGACGAGTGTCGGACTGGCGAAAGGACTGTTCCAGAGTGGTTGGCGACTGCAAATCACACTTTAGAGGGATCAAGCAGTACCCCCTGCTGGATATAGTCCGTTCAAGGATTTTTAAGAACGGAGCACACGCACTGATTGGGGCGAGTAACTCTGGAGTGATTTCGGGCAGCCCTGGCGTCCGCTCCTCCACAGCGTTTTTAAAAGTACTCACTGCCATAACAATAATGCACATGGAGTAGCGTCGATGACCTCAGTAAACCAGTTCTGGCGCCGGGCGAAACTGCCTCTGGCGGTCAGTCTTGCCTCTTCGCTCGCCGGGCCCGCTTTCGGCGTCAGTTTCAACGTCGGTGAAATCGAAGGCCAGTTCGACTCGTCCCTGTCGATCGGTGCCAGTTGGTCTACTCAGAGCCCGAACAAGAACCTCATCGGCGTCAACAACGGCGGCCATGGCCTGTCGCAGACTTCCGATGACGGTCACGCCAACTTCAAGAGCGGCGAAACTTTCTCGAAAATCTTCAAGGGCATTCATGACCTTGAATTGAAATACGGCGACACCGGCGTGTTCGTCCGTGGCAAATACTGGTACGACTTCGAACTCAAGGATGAAAGCCGCCAATTCAAGGACATCAGCGATACGGGCCGCAAAGAGGGCGCCAAGTCGTCCGGCGGCCAGATCCTCGACGCCTTCGTCTACCACAACTACTCGATTGCCGATCAGCCGGGCTCCGTGCGTCTGGGCAAACAGGTGGTGAGCTGGGGTGAAAGTACTTTCATCGGCGGCGGCATCAACTCGATCAACCCGATCGACGTGTCAGCGTTCCGTCGTCCCGGTGCCGAGATCAAGGAAGGCCTGATCCCGGTCAACATGTTCTACGTCTCGCAGAGCCTGACCGAGAACCTCTCGGCCGAAGCGTTCTACCAACTGGAATGGGATCAGACCGTTGTCGACAACTGCGGCACGTTCTTTTCGCAGCCGGACATCGTTGCCGACGGTTGCAACGACAACTTGCGCGTGTTGAACAAGCGCTCGCAAATCCCGGCCATCGCCCTGGGGCCATTGGCCGCCAACGGTGTCAACGTCAACGAAGAAGGGGTTCTGGTGCGCCGTGGCCCGGATCGCGATGCCCGTGACAGCGGCCAGTGGGGCGCGTCCTTCAAGTACATGTACGAGCCACTCGATACCGAGTTCGGCGCCTACTTCATGAACTATCACAGCCGTGCGCCGATCTTCAGCGCCACCGGTGCTCCGCAATCGGTCTACAACACGGCGCGCGCGCTGCCGGGGCCTTTTGCGGCACTCGCTCCCCTGCTGGTCGCGGGCAACTCGAACTACTTCATTGAATACCCTGAAGACATTCGCCTCTACGGTCTGAGCTTCTCCACCACCCTGCCTACCGGCACGGCGTGGAGCGGTGAAATCAGCTACCGTCCGAACGCACCGGTGCAACTGAACTCGACCGACATCCTGTTCGCCGGTGTGCGTCCGATCGGCGGCGCACTGACCAACGCTTCGATACTCAACGGCGTGCCGGGTCAGGATCTGCATGGTTATGAGCGCAAGGAAATCACCCAGATCCAGACAACGTTCACGCACTTCTTCGATCAGGTCATGGGCGCCAGCCGTCTGACCCTCGTCGGTGAAGTTGGCGCGACTTATGTCGGCGGGCTGGAAAGCCGTTCCGACATGCGTTATGGCCGCGATCCGGTGTATGGCCCGGGTGAGCTGCCGGCCACTGGTGGTATCGATACCTGCGCCAACATTCTCAACGCCAGCACCATCAATGGCGCGGGGCCGGGTTCGCCGCAGAACAACCGCAGCCGCAATTGCAACAACGACGGCTTTACCACATCGATGTCGTGGGGCTACCGCGGCCGTGCCATCTGGGAATACAACGATGTGTTTGCCGGTGTGAACCTCAAGCCTAACGTGGCCTGGCAGCACGACGTCAGCGGTTACTCGCCAGGCCCTGGCGGCAACTTCGAGGAAGGCCGCAAGGCGGTCAGCCTGGGTGTCGACGCCGAATACCAGAACACCTACACCGCGAGCCTGGCTTACACCAACTTCTTCGACGGCAAGTACACCACTGTGGATGACCGCGACTTCGTTGCGCTCAGCTTCGGCGTGAACTTCTAAGCACTGCATTTCAGGACGAACACACATATGAAAATAACAAAGAGTCTGTTCCACGCCGGTGTTCTGGGCCTGTCGCTGCTGGCGACCGGCGTCATGGCGGCGGTCCCCGCTGCCGAAGCGGACAAGCTGGGCAAGAGCCTGACCCCGATGGGCGCTGAAATGGCCGGTAATGCCGACGGTTCGATTCCAGCCTGGAAGCCGCTGCCGAAGAATGCCGGCAGCGTCGATGCGCGCGGTTTCCTGTCCAACCCTTACGCCAGTGAACAGCCGTTGTTCACCATCACCGCCAAGGACGCCGACAAGTACAAGGACAAACTGGCGCCGGGGCAATACGCGATGTTCAAGCGTTACCCGGAAACGTTCAAAATGCCGGTGTACCCGTCCCATCGTGGTGCCACTGTGCCGGATGACGTATTCGCCGCCATCAAGAAGAACGCTACCACCACCAACCTGGTGTCCGGCGGCAACGGTCTGGAGAACTTCGACACGGCAGTGCCGTTCCCGATTCCGAAAACCGGCGTGGAAGTGATCTGGAACCACATTACCCGCTATCGCGGCGGCAGCGTGACCCGTCTGGTGACCCAGGCCACGCCGCAACCGAACGGCTCGTACAGCCTGGTGTACTTCCAGGATCAGTTCGTGTTCCGCGACAAGATGAAGGACTATGACCCGAAAAACCCGGGCAACATCCTGTTCTACTTCAAGCAGAAAGTGACTGCGCCGGCGCGTCTGGCCGGTGGTGTGCTGCTGGTGCACGAAACCCTCGACCAGGTGAAAGAGCCACGTTCGGCGTGGGTCTACAACGCCGGTCAGCGTCGTGTCCGTCGTGCGCCACAAGTGTCCTATGACGGCCCGGGTACTGCGGCGGATGGCCTGCGGACTTCCGACAACCTCGACATGTTCAACGGTGCGCCGGATCGCTACGACTGGAAGCTCGAAGGCAAGAAAGAGATGTACATCGCCTCCGACAGCTACAAGCTCGATGATCCGAAACTGAAGTACGCTGACATCATCAAGGCCGGTCACATCAACCAGGATCTGGCGCGTTACGAGCTGCGCCGCGTCTGGCATGTGGTTGCCACCCTCAAGGAAGGTCAGCGCCACATCTACGCCAAGCGTGACTTCTATATCGACGAAGACACCTGGCAGGCAGCCGTTATCGACCATTACGACGGTCGTGGCCAACTGTGGCGTGTAGCCGAGGCGCATGCCGAGAACTACTACGACAAGCAAGTGCCGTGGTATGCCCTGGAAACCCTCTACGACCTGCAGTCCGGCCGTTATCTGGCACTGGGCATGAAGAACGAAGAGAAGCAGGCGTATGACTTCGGTTTCACCGCCACCACCAGCGACTTCACCCCGGCCGCGCTGCGTCAGGATGGTGTTCGCTAAACCGCTGTAACCCCGAGGCCGCATCCTCGTGAAAACGCCCCGACTGGTTCGGGGCGTTTTTTTGCGCTCATATTTCCCTACTTATGTAGGAGCTGCCGCAGGCTGCGATCTTTTGATCCTGCTTTTTTGGGGGGCAAAACAACGTCAAAAGATCGCAGCCTGCGGCAGCTCCTACAGGGATTCATCACCGGGCGCGATTGATCGGTGATGGCGGATTTTGTCGGCGCTGTGTAGCTTTTTTGTAGCCATTTGTAGCAGCGACCTTCATAACCGGTTCGTTTAAGGCTAGTCTGCGGACATCTGCAACGCCGCCAATAGCCATTCGAACAAGAGCCGGCCATGACTGATCTGTCTCCACTTCCGGGTCCCGCAAGTGTTGCCGTCGCGGCATTGGACGGGCGTTTTTTTCGCCCGCCATTACCCGACGGCTACGTGCTGCGACCACGACTCTGCGAGCGCCTGCAAGCCGGGCTCGGTGGTCGGCTATTGCTGGTGAGCGCTCCGGCGGGCTTCGGCAAGAGTTCGCTGGCGGTGGAGTTCTGTCAGAGCCTGCCGGCGCAGTGGCAAAGTCTGTGGTTGGGCCTGAGCCCGCGTGACGGCGATCCGGGGCGGTTTCTGGAGCGCTTGCTCGAAGGCTTGCAGGATTATTTTCCGCAACTGGGCAGCCGCGCACTGGGCCTGTTGAAGATGCGTCAGCGCCATCAGCCGTTTGCGTTTGAAGAATGGCTCGACGGCCTGCTCGATGAACTGGCCCTGCACCTTGATCCGGCGGCACCCTTGCTGCTGGTGCTCGACGATTACCATCTGGCGCAAGGCCCGGTACTCGATCGCTGCCTGCAATTCTTCCTCAATCATTTACCGGACGGCTTGCTGGTCATGGTCACCAGTCGCCAACGCCCCGACTGGCATCTGGCGCGCTTGCGCCTGTCCCGCCAGCTGCTTGAACTGCACGAACAGGACCTGCGCCTGACCCACGACGAAGCCCTGACATTGCTCGATCGCCACAGCAGTTCACTGCGCGGCGAGGCATTGGAAAGTCTGATCCTGCGCAGCGAAGGTTGGGTAGCAGGCCTGCGTTTCTGGTTGCTGGCGATGGCCGAGGCCGGCAACGAAGCCGCGCTGCCACAAGCGCTGAATGGCGGGGAGGGGTTGATTCGCGACTATCTGCTCGAAGAAGTCATTGATTGCCTGCCGCCCGAAGTGCAGACGTTTCTCTATGACACGGCACCGCAAGAGCGCTTTTGCAGTGAACTGTGTGATGCGGTGCGCGAAGCCCATGACAGCGCCGAAATCCTGCGTTTCCTGCTCGCGCATCAGGTGTTTCTGGTGCCGCTGGATGAGCACGGGCACTGGTATCGTTACCACCACCTGTTTTCTGATCTGCTGCGCAGCCGGCCCATTGCCCAGCCGATGGTGCCGACCGCGACCCTGCACCTGCGGGCCTGTCGCTGGTTTAACGCGCAGGGGCTGCTCGACGAAGCGGTGGAGCAGGCCTTGCGCGCCGGGCACCTCGATGTGGCGGCCAATCTGGTGCAGAACCTGTCCGAGGAACAACTGCTCGCCGAGCAAAACGTCGGCATGCTGCTGCGCTGGAAAATGGACTTGCCTGACAGCCTGCTGATCAGCACGCCACGGCTGATCGTCCTCTACAGTTGGGCGCTGGGGCTGGCTTGCCAGCTCGATGCCGCTGAAGAGCTGTCCAGCCATTTGAGCCGCTTTCTGCCAGCGCCTTCGGCCACTGCGCAAAAGTCGATGCTGGCGCAATGGCTGGCGTTGAGCGGGATCATTGCCCGTGGTCGCGGCCACCGTGAACTGACGCTCAGGTATTGCAGCGAAGCCCTGGAAAGCCTGCCCGCCAAACGCTACGGCCAGCGGCTGATGTGCCTGTCGACCCTGTCCAATCTGGCGATTGCCGATGGTGATCTATGGCGCGCCCGTGGTCTTAATCGCGAATCCCTTGAACTGGCGCAACGGGTCGGCAATCCGCTGTTTGAAGCGTTGGCCCATTACGACCGCGCGCGCGTATTGCAGTCGCGCGGTGAAATTCTGCGCGCGCTGGATGAAGTGCATCAGGGCCTCGAGCGTCTGCGCGGGCTGTCGCCGCAACGCTTGTATGCGGTGCGTGCCCGGCTGACGCTGTACGAAGGTTTTCTGTTGGCCATGCGCTTGCAGCCGCAAGCCGCACGCGCACGTTTACTGGCCGGAATCGGCGAGGCGCGCGCCTGTCGCGATATCAGCGTGTTGATCGGTCACTGCGTGATCGCCCGCCTGGACGGCGCCGCCGGCGAGTTCGCCAAGGCTTTCGCCGAATTGTCCGAAGCTGAACGGCTGATGCACATCTGGGACGTGCCTCCCATCTATTATCTGGCGATGATCACGCTGGTCAAATGCGAGCTGTGGCTGGCGCAGGGCCGTACCGATCTGGCTGAAGCCTGGTTGGCGCGGCTGGGCCAGACCTACACCGGCGAGCGCGCCGCCGCGCCACCGGAGTTTCATCCACAGTTGCCCCTGCACGTCGAGCTGCAACAAGCGTTGCTCGACAGGATTCAGGGCCAGCCGATGCTCGCCGAGGGGCGGCTGAATGTGTTGCATGAGAACGGCCAGCAAACCGGCCGGCAGTTGCTCAGCGTGATGGCGCTGACACAAAAAGTCGCGTTGCTGCTCGACAGCGGGCGGGAGCCGCAAGCGCGCAAAGTCCTCGGCCAGGCACTGGAAGCGGCCGCCGGGGGCGTCTTGCAGCCGTTCGATGCGTTGATGCAACAATCCCCGGACTGGTTGCGCGGGCAGCTGGCGCTGACCTCTGCGACCGCGGTCAGCCAGCAACTGCTGGCGCATTTTCCGCTTGCTGCCAGCCGCCCGATGGAAACCGCCGCCGAACAACTCAGCAGCCGCGAGCTGGCGGTGCTGCGACTGATCGCGCAAGGCTGCTCGAACCAGCAGATCAGTGAGCAGTTGTTCATCTCGTTGCACACCGTGAAAACTCACGCCAGCCATATCAACAGCAAGTTGGGTGTCGAGCGGCGTACGCAGGCCGTGGCGCGGGCGAAGGAACTGGGTGTGCTGGATTAGCCAGCAACCATCGCCGAGGATAAAAAAACGCCCCGAACCAGTCGGGGCGTTTTTCGTGTGCATGACGGCCTGCGTGGCAGGCCGTGACAGGTTTCGATAAGCGTCAGGCCACCAGATCGTTGGCGCTGAAGCTGTTCACACCGACCAGCTGGATTTCAAAATCGGCACCGACGTTGCCACTGACGTTGCCCGAGAGCACATGGTCAACGAAGCGCAGTTGGCCGGCGCCGGTGAAATCTGCCGCACCAATGAAGGAGAAGCCATTGAAGCCGGCGTCCAGCAGGTTGGCATCAAACTTCGTCAGATCGATCTTGTCACCCTGCAGGCTGTTGAAGTCGGTGATGACGTCGCGATTGAGGCCCAGGCCCATCTCGTTGACCGCGGCGAAAACGAAGGTGTCGGCACCGCCGCCGCCGGTCAGCGTGTCCGCCCCGGCTCCGCCGTTGAGCACGTTGTTATCGGCATTGCCCAGCATGATGTTGTTCAGATCGTTACCGATCAGACTGAACTTGCCCGCACCGGACAGCAGAACGTTTTCGACGTTTTGCAGGCTGGCCTGGCTCAGGTCGACGACATTGTCCTGCGCGGTAGCGGCGTAGGTGATGTTGATAACGTCGGAACCTTCGTTGGCGTTCTCCACCAGCAGCGCCAGTTCACCGGCCTGATCGATGTTGTAGGTGTCGTTGCCGTCACCGCCGATCAGGGTATCCAGACCTGCGCCACCGAACATGACGTTGTTGCCGGCATTGCCGATCAGCACGTTGTTGCCGGCGTTGCCATAGGCGTTAAT
>NZ_RWIL01000004.1:0-2660 GCF_009764635.1 Pseudomonas sp. PB103
TGAGGTTTCGCCCTTACGGCGAGTCACCTTTTCCAAACGCCGAAAAGGTAACCGAAAAGGCTTTGCTCCTGCGTTCGGCCCGCTCGCTGGGGCTCGGGGTTCCTTCGCTGCGGGATTGATCCGGGGGCAGCGCCTACGGTTTGCTGCGCTGCACCTCCTCTCGCTGTGTTTGGCTGCGCCAAACGGTCGCTGCGCTCCCACCCCCGGATCAATCCCTCCACTCAGCCTTCCGACGTCGCTCGTGGATCAAGATCAAAAGCTTTGTCGAGCTTGCGCTCATCCTGTGTAGGAGCTGCCGCAGGCTGCGATCCTTTGATCTTGCTTGTGCTTTTGCTTTTGTAGGAGCAGAGCCTGCTCGCGAAGGCGGCCTGACAGCCGACCCATTTCTTTCAGACCGCACACAATTCCTGTGGGAGCCTGGCTTGCCAGCGATGGCGGCCCAACAGCCGACCATTTTCCAGCTGAATGCACCCAATCCAACTGTAGGAGTGAGCCTGCTCGCGATGGCGGCCTGACAGCCGACCCATTTCGTTCTGACCGCACACAATTTCTGTGGGAGCCTGGCTTGCCAGCGATGGCGGCCCGACAGCCGACCAATTCCTGCCAAATGTACTCAATCCAACTGTAGGAGTGAGCCTGCTCGCGATAGCGGTAGATCAGGCACCTGAAATGTTGAATGGGCTGACCTATTCGCGAGCAAGCTTGGCTCCTACAAGAAATCAGTTGTGGGTTGGGGTTTGGGCTATTTCGTGGTTATCCAGCGCCCGGTTCACCGCCAGTTCGGCGAGCATGATGATTTGCTGGATCGCCAGAATCGTCCTTCGCTGCGGCAGTTCGATGTAGGCGGCGATGTCGCTGGTCATGAGGCTGGCTTGGGCCAGGGATTCGCAGGCGTGGACCAGCAGGCTTTCGTTGTCCTGATTGGGGGCGACCTGGAACATGGTGCTGGGTTTGTGGAAGCGCAGGGTTAGGGCGTTGGGTTTGAGGTAGTGGTCGAGGGCGCGTTCGGCGGCTTCGTGGAATCTTTTTGAGCCGGGGAATTCGTAGGGGGTGGTGTCGTCGAGCTCGGGGGGATTCGGTGTTGGTTTGATCATGGTGAAGCTCCATTCGGGAAGTGGAGTTCGCCAAGCACTGCGACCAAGCAATAGGGTGGCGAACCGTACGCGGGTTGGTCGACCAGGGAATGGAAACCCGGCAGAGCCGAAGCTCTCCCACGCACGGCTCGCCATTAAGCAAGCTTGAAAAGTGCGCCATTCTAAACCCGAGCGACCAAGCCCGGTCGCTGATTCGTCAGCGACACCCAAAGCCTATCCACCTCACTTCCGACAGACAACCGACGCAACCTGTCGGAAACATCCGCGAAATCCTCAATCTGTAGGAGCTGCCGTAGGCTGCGATCTTTTGATTTTTAAACGGCAAGATCAAAAGATCGCAGCCTGCGGCAGCTCCTACGGGGCGTGGGGTGTTTAAACGTCAGTTGGCGACTCGGGCGCCGGCGAGGGTGCCGCTGAGTTCGTAGGCGGCCAGTTCGGCTTGGTGTGCGGCGAGGATTTCTGGCAACGACCCGCGCAGGTATTCGACCCACGTTTTGATCTTCGCATCCAGATATTGCCGCGACGGGTAGATCGCATACAGGTTCAATTCCTGCGAGCGGTAGTTCGGCATCACGCGAACGAGAGTGCCGTTGCGCAAGCCTTCAATCGCCGCATACACCGGCAGCACACCCAGGCCCATGCCGCTGATGATCGCGGTTTTCATCGCGTCGGCGGAGTTCACCAGAAACGGTGAGCTGTTGATGGTAACCACTTCCTGGCCTTCCGGGCCGTCGAACGCCCATTTTTCCAAGGGGATCACCGGGCTGACCAGGCGCAGGCAGGCGTGGTTGAGCAGGTCGCTGGGCTTTTGCGCGGCGCCGTTGGCTTTCACATAGGCCGGCGAGGCGCAGACGATGCTGTAGGTGATGCCCAGGCGTTGCGAGACGAAGCCCGAATCGGGCAGTTCGCTGGCGAGCACGATGGAGACGTCGTAGCCCTCATCGAGCAAGTCCGGCACGCGGTTGGCCAGGGTCAGGTCGAAGGTCACGTCCGGGTGGGTCTTGCGGTAGCGGGCGATCGCGTCGATGACAAAGTGCTGGCCGATGCCGGTCATGGTGTGCACTTTCAACTGCCCGGCCGGGCGCGCATGGGCGTCGCTGGCTTCGGCTTCGGCTTCTTCGACGTAGGCGAGGATCTGTTCGCAGCGCAGCAGGTAGCGCTTGCCCGCTTCGGTCAGGGCGATGCGGCGGGTGGTGCGGTTGAGCAAGCGGGTTTGCAGGTGGGCTTCCAGGTTGGAGACCGCGCGCGAGACGTTGGCGGTGGTGGTGTCGAGTTGCACGGCGGCGGCGGTGAAGCTGCCGGCTTCGGCGACGCAACTGAAGGCGCGCATGTTTTGCAAAGTGTCCATGGGGTGCTCTCAAGGGAGATGGCAAATTGTGAC
Organism: Pseudomonas sp. PB103; assembly: GCF_009764635.1. Lineage (NCBI taxonomy): Bacteria > Pseudomonadati > Pseudomonadota > Gammaproteobacteria > Pseudomonadales > Pseudomonadaceae > Pseudomonas > Pseudomonas sp. PB103. Next base: position 2,476 of record NZ_RWIL01000004.1, read on the forward strand.
ACGAAGTTTCAGGGGCGAGACCCCCGACCAAGGGATTATCTCGTTAACCGTAACAAAGATTCACAGAAATCCCAGCTTATCGCCGTACAGGGCCTTCCATAGAATTGCGCCGATCCCTGTAGGAGCTGCCGCAGGCTGCGATCTTTTGATTTTGGTTTAAGGGAATCAAGATCAAAAGATCGCAG